>JADKAQ010000047.1 GCA_016719105.1 Gemmatimonadota bacterium
ACGTTAGGCGCTCACGTTCGACGACGTGCTCTCATGACTGCCCACCTCGGTTGCCAGAACGTCCACTTGTCGTCAATCTCGGGGTGAGTGCTCCGTGAGCGCGGAACGCGGGGGAACTGCCGGACGAGCGGTCATCCAACGCCCGCTTTCTGAAAGGCGCTTTGTCGCCAACGTAGAGGACCACTCTTCTGCTGGTGCCCATGCGCGTCGGACGCCTTCCCTACATCCGCTTGCTTCCTCTAGTGGCCGCCGTGGCCGCCGCTTGCGACGAGCCCACCAGTGATTCGCGACCGACGGTCGCCATCGAGGTCGCCACGGATCGCGCCGAGTACGATCGGGGCGCCAACCTGAACGCGGCCGGCCCGCTCGTCAGCATCCGCAATCGAGGCCAGCACTCCGTGTATGTCGCCCTCTGTGGCGAGACGGGCGCGGCCGCCGGCCTGCGTATCGAACGGGACGACGGGGCAGGATGGGTCGATCAGGGGCTGCCCTCCGGCCATTGCGCCCTCAGCGAGGCGGTCGGAACGAAGGAACTCTTCCCGGGCGACCAGCTCTCCAGCCGTTTCGTCTTCGTGCACGCCGGCCGGTTTCGCTTCCGGGTCCCACTGGGTCGAGTGGGCGGGACAGCGATGGACACCAGCGTCACGTCGAACGCCTTCTCCGTCCGGTAGCGAATCGTCCGCGCCGTCCTGACCCGACGCCGCCGTCCGGCGCCTAACTCACGCTGCAGCCGACAGCGGATCCGTTGAGCGCGCGCTTCGCGCGCTCTATTGCCCTCCGCTGCAGCTGAGCTCGAACGTTAGCCATCACAGCATGCTTTGTCGGCGCGTCCTGGTAATGAGCTTGGTGGGGGGCGCGGCGTGTGGCGCTGGCGACCATTCTCCCGCGTCCGACGCCGAATCACGTGCCTCGTCCATCGAGCGCGAGTTGCCGACGCTGCGCCGGGACAGCGGAACCGTGTTCGGGCTCTCCGCCGAGGGTGCGCACGTCGATGCGGCCTATCGCGGACCCCAGCTCCGACGCCTGGCGGCCCGCTTTCTCGGCGAGACCGGTCGCGCGCACGAAACGTACTACTTCGACTCCACGCTCTTTCTCGTGATCCGCCGCGACGAGTACTATGGTGCGCCGCTGAGCGGTAACGTGCGGGACTCGAATATCACGCGATACGATCTCACTCCCGGGGAGACTCCCAAGGCGCGCGCCGACAGTCTGAACGCCGAGGCCCGGGCGCTCTTGAACGCGTTGGCGACTCGCGTGAGATAGCAGCGACCACTCGCGTCCGTGATGTCTAACACCGCATGCAGCAGTCGGCCGATCTGTTGTACGCTCGCTTCGCTCGCTCTATTGCCATCGGCCGCAGCTGATGCTCAACGTTATGCGGCACACCAGCTTCGACGAACGAGCGAGCATACTCGGAGAGTACGATGAACACGACCAGCGCGCTAACAGTCCTACTGGTGATCGGCGGTCTATTCGGTACGCCGAGTCGCTCGTCTGCGCAGTCCGAAGACGCGGTTGCGAAGCAATTCGTGGGCATGTGGCGACTCGTATCTCAGCCACAGCGAATGGCTGATGGAAGCACAAAACAGGATCCGAAGAGTGCCGCCTATATCATCTATACCGACACGGGCCACATGTGCTACGTCGCCATGGATCCGAATCGGCCCAAATGGAACTCGGCAGGTAGTCCGACTCCTCAGGAAGCGCTGACTGGAGTCGCGGGATTCGGCGCGTACTGTGCCAGCGTGGAGATTCACGCGAAAGAGGGATTCGTGATCCATCGCGTGGAGATCGCGGGAACTCCTAATTTTGTCGGTCAGACTTGGAAGCGTTGGTTCACCTTCGATGGGCCGAATCGCGTTTCCCTGCGCGTCGATGGGCCATCGCCGCCCATGGTCGAGAACACACTGATTTGGGAGCGGGTTCAGAAGCGGTGAGATTTAGGGTACCTGTCCTCTCATCGGCAGAACAGGCGCGGCGTCCCAGCCCTGTTGCTCACAGCATAACGATGCTTGCTGCTGTCGACCGGAGTGCGGACGCTCGCTGCGCTCGCAATGATTTGACCGCTCGCAGCAGAAGCCAGCGTTAGGCATCACCCGACCTGTCCGACGATGGCGCGCGCGTCAGATCCGAACGCGCGACCACCGTGCAGCGACGGCGCGATTGAAGCCGTTGGGGCGCCCGTCCATTTGAGGGCGGCCCCCTGCCTCTTGAGCTGACGGGGCGTACATTCCGAACACCACCGACCCGAGCCCGCCCATGACCGTCGAGTTCACCGCTGTATCGCGAAGTCCCCGAAGGGTTTATCGCCTTTGTCGAGGAGCTTCCCGGGGCCAACACGCAGGGCGCCACCCTCGACGAGGCCCGGGAAAACCTGCGCGAAGCCGTCACCCTGGTCCTCGAGACCAACCGCGCCCTCGCCGAAGAAGACCTCGTCGGGACCACCGTCATTCGCGAACCGTTCCGCCTCTCGGCGTAGCCCCCGCGGCGTGAAACGCGTCGACCTCATTCGGCATCTGGAAGCGCAGGGCTGCCGCCTCCTCCGGGAAGGCGGCAGTCATTCCGTCTACCTCAATCCCGAGAAGCGGCGCGTCTCGACGGTCCCGCGACATCGCGAGGTCAACGACTTCCTGGCCCGCAAGATCTGTCGCGACCTCGAGATCGCCGAGCCGTGATGCCTAACACCGCATGCAGCGGTCAGCCGCACTGAGGTCTGCTCGCTGCGCTCGCTTGGTTGGATGCGGCTGCAGCTGATGCTCAACGTTAGACCGCAACAGACTCCAACGTGGGCGCCTTCTTCATCGACGATAGTGTGCATCGGCGAGCCGGCTTCATTGTCTGCGCTATCGTCTACACGGGGCGCGGCGTGACCGGACGCGTCAAAGCAGCCTTGCGCGGTGCCGGCTTGAGACCTGGGACCGATGAGTTCAAGAGCGGCGCCATCATGCAGGGTAAGCCACATCTCGCAGAACTGCGAGAACATCTCAGCGAGATCATCCACTCCTCCTGCCGGGTGGGACTGGTGGTCACCCCGCTTTCGGATAGACCTCAGCTCGGAGCGAGCGTTCTCGACGGCTTAGCTTGGATCCTAAGAGCCAACAAACTCGTACGTCGACGGGGTCGCATTTTTTCGGACACGGGGTTCTTCACCTCGGCCGCCTCGGGGAGTGCTGCTGCGCTAACTCGACCAGAATTGACCGGGAAGGTTCTGCACCCCGAGCAAGACTCGCGTCGAGTGGTTGGCATTCAGCTGGCTGATCTCGCGGCTCACACCTGTGCCACAATGCTACTGGACCAACTGGGGCACGTCACCAAGAAAGTCAAAGCGGGCGACAACTCCGGCTATGATCCCGATTGGGATCTGGAACTCGGTTTCAAGCTCTGGGCGACGATTCGATACGCCTTCTTTACGCGACGTGATCCTGAGCGCGCTTGGGATGATGCTGTCGCAGATGCGACGCCGAGTCTCTACATCGCGCCAAGCTGTTCCGAGAGCCTCCGTGATGCCGCCGTGGCGCGCTTCGGACAGGTGTACCTCGGTTGCATCCATTGAGCTAGTGTACCGCTGCGGTCTAACATGGGGTTGGAGCAGACAACAGGCGGGGCTGTCGGAACGCGGCTACGCCGCGTCGATTACACGCCTGTTGCTGCTCAACCCAGCCGTTAGCCGGACGCAGGACGCACTCTTCGAAGGGTCACCTACCTCGGCGGAGCGGATCGCTGGGACATGAACGCGCACCGTCGCATTGACGTCTCCTTCGACTTTCGGTCGGACACGCCAGGGTACCCGAAGAACGATCCGGACGCGCTGAGTCCGACCCTTAGACAGTACCATCAGTGGCTGTGGAGCAAGCCGTTACCGAGCGGGGTGCGGTTCGAACTCTCGGATGCCGCGCCTGGCGCCTATCTGTATCATCGGTCTACGGTTGGCGAGTTCTGGCTGGCGAGCGATGCGGTCATTCCCACTTTCCGGAAGGAGCCTCGACTCGCGCACATCTTCGAACAGAGCCCGGACGACCTAGCTGCGTTCATGCGAATCGGCTACACAATCGGCGGCATGATGCTGTTTCCGGGCAACCGCGTCGAAGGGAAGATGACGATCAACGGGGCACGCGGCTTCCATCCGCGCATCAAGGACCGCTTCGATCTCACGGTGGAGTGCATCCGGCGACACTACTGCCACGGGCAGAGTCCATTGAGTATCACACTCCAGCGATACGCGGGCTTCTTCGCATTGTTCGGCGACTTTCGAGGCTATGTTGAGTTCTTCCTGCTACAGGACCTTGTCACTGACGACAGCTCCGCCGTGCGGTTCTTCACGCCATTCCAGGACTTTACCACATCGCCGCTGCCATCGAGCCCGGAGGCCTACCGAGGGTATCGTCAGCGAGCCATCGAGTTCATCGAAGCCCGCAACCGCCGGATACTCCGATCGCTAGGCTCACCGAGCACCGGCTAACATCGCATGCAGCAGTCGACCGATCTGTTGTACCTTCGCTCCGCTCGCTCTATTTCGTTCGGCCGCAGCTGATGCTCAACGTTAGGCTGTCCGAGTCGTCGACTTATCGCCATCACCGTGCGAATCCTCGTCACCGTCCTCCTTGCAGCGCTTTCGCTTCTGGCCCGCGATGCACGCGCACAGCGGCGGCCGTCGACGCGTACGCTCGCGGTATCGGTCTGGGACTCGGCCTCGCACCGCCCGGTGACCGGCGCGCGTGTCTTCTTTGCCTCGCGCGAACAGTCGGCCGCGCTGACCAACAGCGCCGGGAGCGCGACGCTCGTCACTGAGAGCGATGCGGCCGAGACCATCGTGATTGTCGCCTCCGGCTTCACCCGCTATCAACGCGACCTCGGTCGCTGGGCCGAGGACTATCTCGCCATCGAAGTCCCGCTCCGGCCGGTGGTGCAACAACTCGCGGGAGTCGCCGTGACGGCCGCTGGCGCCACCACGCGGCCGACCGGACGTCTCGCGGACTTCGAACGCCGGCGGGACCTGGGAAAGGGGCGGTACATTCTCCGGGAAGAGATCGAGCGGCGCGGCAATACGCGCGCCTCCGACCTGTTCCGCGGCATGTCGGGACTCCGCGTCGTCGACAGCGCATCGAGCCGGCTGATCATTTCGTCTCGAGCCGCGCAGGCCTCCCTAGTGTCGCGGTCCGCCAACAACGACTGCGTCGTCCCCATCGCCGTGGACGGCGTGCTCAAGGAAGGCTCGTTTCAGCTCGATCTGCTGTCGCCGGCCGATATTCACGGCATTGAGGTCTATACGGGAATCGGTTCCATTCCGCCTGAGTTCTCGTCGATGCAGCGCAACGCCTGGTGCGGCCTCATTATTGTCTGGACCCGCGATCGCTAAGGACGGCTCGGGCTGGAGGCGCGGCGCGGTCAGCCTAACACGCGCTGCAGCAGACAGCGGCACATTGATTCGTGCGGCCTCCGGCCGCACTCTATAGCCTTCCGCTGCTGCTGAGCTGAAACGTTAGGCACTTGCCAGCATTTCTTCTCCGCTGTCCCACTCAATCGCTTCCATGTGGACTTGGCTTGCCGCGCAACAGGACGCGCTGACGGCAGTCGCATCGCTTCTGACCTCAGTTGCGATTGTCGTAGGCGGCGTTTGGGCGCTACGACAGTACTGGAAACGACGTGACCCTCATCCGAAGGCGCGGATCAGGCACTCCATCTCACACAGGCATCTCGACTCAGAGCGCCTGTGGCTGCGAGTCGAACTAACACTGGAGAATTGCGGCACCACCCTAATGCGCCTGAGCGCAGGACTGACGCGCGTAAGTCGGATTCTACCGTTGCTTGGCCCTCTGCCCGATCGCATGGAGCCTCCGTTTCGTCGAGAGCTGGCGTGGCCTCAAATAGGCGATGACGAGAAGGAGTGGACGACGCTGCAGATAGAACCTGGTGAATGCGACTCAGTTTCCTACGATTTTGTCCTCAGTGGCGACGTGAGAACGGTGCTCGTATACTCTCACGTGGACAATCAGTCTCAGGGCACGTCGCGCTTTGGCTGGCAAACTACAACCGTCTACGAGATCGATCACGATGACCGCATCGCGGAAGCGCCAGACAATCAAGGAACAACAGACGCCGAAGCCGCCGGTGCGAAGCCCCGACAGATCCAAGGACGCCACTCGACAGCAGGTAGTGAAGCCGCCGCCGAAGCCACCGATCAAAGGCAAATAGTTCGGCAGCTCCGAGAGACATAACTGACCTCTTCGTACAGTGCCTAACTCTAGTTGGAGCAGACGGCGGAACCTGCTCCACTTTGGTTGACACTTCCACCTAACTGAACTCGGAGGTGTCCCATGGCACGCGCGGGACCGCGGAAGACTCGGAAGTACAGCGAGGCGTTCAAGCTGACGGCGGTGCGGATGACGCAGCTCCCGGGCATGCAGGTGAAGACCGTGGCGGCGGGGCTCGACCTGCACCCCTTCATGCTGTCGCGCTGGCGGAAGGAAGTGCGCGATGGTGTGATTCGCGGGCGGTTGCCGCGTCGCGCGCCGTCGGGGCCGTCCCGCGAGCTGGCGCAGCTGCAAGCCCTCGAGCGCGCGCACGCGCTGCTACAGGAGGAGCACGACCTCCTAAAAAAAGCCATACGGTTCTGTTCCGTTCGAAGGCCGACGCGTTCGCCTTCATCGACACCCAGCGGGCCACGTACGCCGTGACGCGCCTGTGTCGGCGCTTTCGGGTGACCCCGGCGGGGTTCTATGCCTGGCGTCGTCGTCCCCGCAGCGCGCACGCGCAACAGGACCGGTTGCTCCTCACGGCGATCACCCGACTCTTCACGCGACACCACGGACGCTACGGCAGCCCGCGCATCCACCACCTGCTGCGGGGCGAGGCGTGGGTCGTGAGCCGGCGTCGCGTGGCGCGCCTGATGCGCACGGCGGGACTGCGGGCGAAAGCCGTACGAGGCTACCGCGGGAAAGTCGGCACCCACCGCTTCTACGACCAGCACCCGAATCGCGTGCGCGCGACGCGGGTGCAGCGCCCCAATCAGGTGTGGGTGGGCGACATCACCTATCTGGTCGTCGCCGGCGAGTGGCGCTATCTCGCCGTCGTGATGGATCGCTACTCGCGCCGTATCCTGGCGTGGACGCTTCGGCGGCGGCGCGATGCCAGCGTCACCCGGGCCGTGCTGCAGACCGCGGTGCGCCATCGGCGGCCGCCCGCGGGGCTGATCTTTCACAGCGACCGCGGCACGGAGTATCTCGCGGCGCCCTTTCGGGACACCTTGGTCGCCCTGGGCATCCAACAGAGTGCGTGCGTCAGCGGGCCGGGCGACAACGCCCATATGGAATCGTTCTTTCACTCGTTCAAGGCGGAAGTGGTACGCGGGGCCACTTTCGCCACCGAGGCGGCGCTCCGCCGCACGCTCCGGCACTTCTTCCGCTACTACAATCACACGCGCCTGCATTCGGCGCTTGGCTTTCGGTCGCCGGTTGACTACGAAGCCGGCGTGGCGTAACTCCCTAGCAAGTGTCAACGAAACTGGAGCAAGATCCCAGCGGATCTGTTGCACGCGCGCTGCGCGCGCTCTATTTCCTTCCGCTGCAGCTGAGCTCCAACGTTAACCCTCCGCCCGACCTGAGGGCGCATGTCTTGCGGGTGTATATGGCTGTCATATACGTTTCAGCATGCGTGATCCGCTTGCCGTCCTCGCGCTCGCGACCGGATTCCAATGGGACGCCGGCAACGACACCAAGAACTGGACGAAGCACTCGGTCACATCCGCCGAGTGTGAGGAGCTGTTCTTCCACCAACCCCTTGTCGTGCAAGTGGACCGCGCACACTCGGGACGGGAAGCGCGCTATGCCGCCCTGGGCCAGACGGCGGCCGGCCGCCGTCTCTTCCTGGTGTTTACGCTCCGTGAAACGCTCATCCGTGTAATCTCTGCCCGGCCGATGAGCCGGCGCGAACGGGAGGTGTATCGCCGTGCCGAAGCCGACGAAGGCCAAGAAGACGATCAAGCCAGTGCCGACGCATAAGTCCGAGGCGGCCGAACGGGCCTTCTGGGACGCTGCCGATTCCGTCGACTACCTCGACTGGTCGCAAGCCCAGCGCGTCCGGCTCCCCGCGTTGAAGCCGTCGACCACCACCATCTCCCTCCGGCTGCCCGATGGCATGTTGGACGCGCTCAAGGTGCTCGCGAACGAGCGCGATGTTCCGTATCAGAGCTTGCTCAAAGTCTTCCTCGCCGAACGCCTCGCCGCCGAACGGGGGCGCAAGCGGCGCGCCAGCTGAGGGTTAACATCGCATGCAGCAGTCAGCCGCGTTGGTGTGCTCGCTGCGCTCGCTTGATGTGATGCGGCTGCAGCTGATGCTCAACGTTGAGGGTGTAGGATAAGCCCACTTCGAAGGCCGATGGGCGCGCGATACGCGATACCACGACGGGCAGGTGGGTCGGGCGGCCCGTGATGCGTTCGCCGGTGCCTCACGGTCCTCGTGGGGCGCCAAGGGGCGCGCCTCCGCCCCGTTAGGCGGCGTATCCGGCGTGGGCCAGCTTCTCGATATTGTGGACTAGGCAGAAGAGCTTCCACTGCCCTTCGACCTTCGCGCGGCCTCGGAGCGTGAAGCGTGCGAGCCCCTTGTTGTGCCGGAGGTTTGCGAAGACCGGCTCCACCGTGGCGAAGCGCCGCCCGTACTGGGCGCGGCCCTCCGGGGTGTCCACGCGCCGTTGCATCTGCCGGGTGTAGCTCTCAGGCCGACCGGGTGCGGGCCCGTCGAAGAACATCACCTGCCGCGTCTCGGTCCGATCGGGCGTGCGCAGGCAGCGTGTGCGATGTGCACACGGCACGCAGTCCCGCTTCGCGCCGCGGAATTGCGCGCCGCGGTAGCCCTTGATCACGAGATCCTTCCCCTTCCGATAGAGCGACTTGCCCGCGGGGCAGACACAGGTGCGCGCGAGGGGATCGAAGGTGAAGTCGCTGGGCAGATACCGCGGCAGGCTCGTCGGGACGCGCGACTTGTCGTGCAAGGGATCGGGGCCCTGTTGATGGCGTGCCTGCGTGGCGAAGCGTTCATCCCGCGCCCGCATGCCGTTGTCGGCGATCAGCGCGGGACGGTCCTGGATCGCCAGCGCGCGCAGGTTCGCTTCACTGTGGTAGCCGGCGTCCGCGGTGATCAGCGTCGTCGCCGTGCACTGCGGCACGAGGGCCGCGACGACCGGCAGCAGCAGCTCCTGCTCCGTCCCGGTGCCATGCGCCTGCGCGTCGACGATGATCTGGGCCTTCGCGTCGACCGCCGCGACGGCGGTGTAGCCCCTGCACCACGCCCTTGCCCGTGGCCATCTTTGCGCTGTCGGGATCCGTGCGGTTGCTCAGGCGCACCGCGCCTTGGCACTGCGCCGGTCGTCGGGGTGCGCCGCGAGCCACGCCCGCAGCTGCGCCGCGTCGCGCTCGAGGCGCGCGAGGCGCTCGGCGTCCCGCGTCCGCCGCGACGTCGGCGGCCCGTCGGGCGGAGTGGGCGGTCCGTCGTCGGTCGCGTCCGTCGCCTGATGGCGCGCGAGCATGCGGGCCGCCGCGGCCTCCAGCTTCTCCGCCTGCCGTTCGAAGTCGGCGCGCTTCCCGCTGCGCCGCTTCGACGCATTGCTCGGCAGCTTCACGCCGTCGATCGCGAACATCTCGCGGCCGATCAGCCCCTGTTGGTCGCACACCGCGAGGACGGCCGCGAAGACGTGGGCGATGTCCGGGCCGAGGCCGCTCACGAACGCGGCGATCGTGGTGAAGTGCGGGGTGCGCGTCCCGCAGAGTGCGATGAACGTCACGTGGTCCTCGCACAGTCGCGCGATCGCCCGGCTGCTGACGATGCCGCGCGCGTAGGCACACAGCACCACCTTGAGCAACACCGCTGGGGGGTAGGCCGGCGCACCGGTGACGTCGTTCCGAAACCGGACGTCGAAACGGGACAGGTCGATCGCGTGATCGAGCAAGTGATCGACCGCGTGCTCGAAGGTGCCGGGGAGGAGCTGCGCGGCCAGGTTCACCGGGAGCAGCCGGGGGTTGGTGTCGATCACCTTGTAGCGGGCCATGGGATCTCGACGCAGAGAAGGGCGACGCACAGATTCGCTATCAGCCCAAACCCGAGGCGCGACCCCAAGTTCCGTTTCCACATGGCGGGCGCTGCGGGACTTTTCCTACAGCTTCGTTAGATGACAACACACATGATTGATCATTGCGATGCACGGCGTACCGCCTGATCTCGACCTTCCGGGCTTCCTGGGTGCGACGATCGAGCGCATCGATCTCGGCCAGTTCATACTTCATTTTCACTTCGCCGCCGCCGATTCGCCGCGTGTCATCGGCGTCGAGGGTGACTGGGAGTTGCGCGCACCGAACGGTGCGCTGCTCGACCATCAGATGGAGCCGGCGATCCGGGAGGCGTATCGGCTGCACTTGTTGCTCGGTAAGGCCGTCACCGGACACATCGTGCATGCGCCGTTGTCCTTCACACTCGCGTTCGAATCGGGTCACACCCTACGGATCTTCGATAGATCGCGCGAGTACGAGAGCTTTTCGATTGAGCCACCCGGCATCTACATCTAGTCAGGGAGACCTTCGCCGGAGGCTGGTAGCACCAAATTCTACCGCTGACGCAGGCGCGCACCCCGCTACGCGCTCCCACGTTCATGTTCATCGCGCATGTCATCTAACGGGCGCTGCACCAGACGGGCGGTCTGTGGTTGCGCGGCCTACGGCCGCGCTTCTATTTGATCCGCCCGCAGGTGAGCTTGGGCGTTATCCCGCTGACCTGATCATTTCGTGAAGCGACTCTTCATACCTACCTTCGGCGCGTCCGACTGGCGTCGCCTCCTCGCGGACCCTGAGCGGCAATGGCGCGCAACGAAGTCGGCGTACGAGGCGGCCGTGGCGTGGGAATCAGCCCGACGCTCACCGCGAGGGTTGCCTCCAGCGATCGCCCAGGTGCTTGATTCGAGCGCAGCGTTCCGCGACGCCTCCTTGCTCCTCGGCATTCCGGAACACCAGGTGACGCTTGCGGGTGGCGGCCACAGTTCCCAAACCGATTTCTGGGCGCTTCTTGACGCACCGTCGATCGGTGTATCCTCCATGGCCATTGAGTCGAAAGCAGGCGAACCGTTCGACGCTTTGGTCAGCGAGTGGCTGAAAGACGCGAAGCCCACCAGTGGCAAGCCGGCGCGCCTGCAGCAGCTCTGCGATATACTCGGCATGTCCGAGGTCGATGCTCGTACGTGCCGCTATCAGTTGTTGCATCGACCCGTCGCGGCGATCCTAGAGGCGCGGCGCTTTCGTGTCTCCAACGCGCTCTTCTTGGTTCACGCGTTCGGCGACAACTCCGACTCGTTCGCCGAATTCAAGCACTGGGCGCGGATTCTCGGCGTAGATGCTTCGGACGGGGTAGTCGTGCCGGCGGGCGAGCGCGGAGGCGTCACACTCTGGCTCGGCTGGTGCAGCGCCCCCGTGGCGAACGACCAGGAGATCCGCGACGCGGTATAACATCGCCTGCAGCAGTCAGCCGCTTGGGTCGCGCGCTCCGCGCGCTCTATTTCGTGCGGCTGCAGCTGAGGCTTACGTTAGGCGGCGACACGCCGCGAGGCGACACGCCGCGGCTGACCTCCGGCGTGCGCCGGGATATTCAGGCGCGATGTTGCCGTGCGGCCCGGATGTCGCCCCATCGTCCGAAACGTCGCACCCACGCCCCCGACCGTCACGCGCAACCGCCGGAACGCCGCGTATCCTGGGCGCCCCGCTTCGCTTCTGCTACTGGGGCGACGCGGGGCGGGGCTCGACGCTCTGGAGCTTCGCGGCGGTGGCCGTGGAGCGAGTCCAGGCGGGCCGGTCGAGGTACTTGCCCTGCCGCGCCACACCAACCACCCGCTGCGTGTTGGCGATGTCCGTCAGCGGGTCCGCGTCCACGAGGAAGAGGTCCGCCGACTTCCCGGTCTCGATCGTTCCCGTCTCCTTTCCCAGCCCCACCATCTCGGCGGACCGGCGCGACGCCGCCTGGATCGCCTCGTGCGGCGTCATTCCCACCTGCTTCACCAGCTCCGCCACCTCCTCCTGCGCGCTCGAGCCTGGGAAGAGGAACTGCACGGTGAAGTCCGTGCCGGGAAGAACCGGGACGCCGGCCTTGTGGAAGCGGCGGAGCATCTCCACTTCCCCCGCAAAGTCGAACTGCGCCGCACCACCCGCCTTCCGGTAGCTGGCGAGCAGCGCGATCATGGCGTCCCACGCCGACCAGAGCTGCGGTGTGACGAGACGGGCGCGGGGGTCCGCATGCGCCTGCACGAGCCGGATCGAGTCGGCCCCGGAGCGGCATCCCTGGAGAAGTCCCCACCACCAGCGTCGGCACGAACCCCAGCCCGCTCTGCTTCACGATCGCGACGAGCGAGTCCCGACCGGCCGGGGTCATCGCCCGGAACGCGGCCGCCACGCCAGGCCATCCCAGGTGCTCGATCGTCGCCTGCCCCGACTCCGCCACCTCGCGCATCGTGACTTTCTCGCCCGGGGGAAAGTGCCCGGCCACGCGCAGCCCCGCCTTCTTCGCCTCGTCGAGCACTGCGAAGAAGACCTCGCGCTTGAGCGGCGTGTGGTGCTTGATGAGGTCGGGCTTGAGCGCCGCCAGCTCACGCACCGTGGCCCGCGCCTCGTCGGCAGACTTCACGTAGACGCGGTCCCCCTGTGCGAACGCGTCGATGGGAGGCGGGCTCGCCTTGAGCAGCGGCTCGATTTCCGCGGCCTCGACCATCTTCCCGGCCGCGATGATGCGCGGCGCGAGGAGCGCCCCGGAGGCCGCCGCCTGCCGAATGCGATCGATCTCCGGCATCGGCGTGTCGAGCTCACGGATCCCCAGGATACCGTTGGCCACGAAGGCGGGAAGCACGTCCGGCGTACCGAAGTGCAGGTGCGCGTGGAGGTCCCAGAAGCCGGGGAGGAGGTACTTCCCCGTCCCGTCCACCTCGCGGGCCCCCGCAGGCACGCGCACCTCGTCGCTAGGGCCGATCCGGCCGATGCGCTCCCCGTCGATGAGCACCGTCTGGTCCCGCCGCGGCTCGGCACCGGTGCCGCCGATCACGGTCACATGGGTGATCGCGACTGTCGCGCGGTCGGCCGTCCTCGCGATCGCAGGCCGACGACGTGAGGACCACCGCCGCGGTCGCGGCGAGGAGGCAGCGGGTGCTTCGGTTCATGGCGGGCGTTGACGCGTTACGTGGGGCGCGGCCGAGAGGCGGGCGTGGCAACCGCGCGATGCCGGCAGATTATCGCGCCATGTCGGGTGCCCGGCCAGTCTCAGGGTCGGTTCGCGCTCAGGCAGTCGTCGCGCTCCACGTAGCGACTCACGGATGCCTACTTCAGAACGCGTTGGCGGCCACGAAGCCCGCCACCGCTTGCCACCATGCCGACTGCCCCTGCCCCTGCCCCTGCATGGTGGCGGCGCACAGCGAAATGCCGAGATACGTCAGCGAGGGAATCGGCGACTTCTTCTGGCGCAGATCGAAGACGAGCCACACGAGGGGCAGCACAAGGAAGGACAGTCCCAGCAACGGACCTGCGATCTGCGGCGGCAGATGCGCAAATGCGAATCGTCCAAGACCAGGCCCCATCATGATCAGGCCAATGCAGGTGAAGAAACGCATGTGCCATTCCGGCCGCTTGCGATACGCGATACCCAGCGCATACAGGATGCCGATGTACACCACATCCGGGAGACCGGTGCGACTGAGCGCCGCCAGCGCATTGTGTTGGAGCGCCCGCTGCAGAAGCCGGCGCTGGGCCGCAGCCGGACGGTGGAGCCACCGGTAGTCACGCTTGCCGTGATCACGCGCGGCGTTACTATTCGGCATGATCGTGTCGTTCCGTTAAGCTGAGTCCTCAATGTCCGCGCGCAAGCCCGTCACCCCTGGGGAGCTCCTGCTGGAAGAGTTCCTCGTCCCGATGCAGCTCTCCCAGTACCGCCTCGCCAAGGAGATCGGCGTGCCCGCCCAGCGCATCGGGGAGATCATCGCCGGCCGCCGCGCCATCACCGCCGACACCGACCTCCGCCTGCCGGTTCTTCGGGCTCGAACGGCTACCGGTTGCGCGCGCAGGCCGCGCACGACACCGAGGTGGCGGCGAAGGCGCTCGCGCCCGTGCTGCGGCGCATCAAGCCGTGGGCCGGGAGAGTCGCATCGGCGCGCACGCTCGGCCCAACTGGGCGTTAGGCGGCGGATTACACGACACCAGCCATCGGAGATTGTTGTGCAGACAGTTCAACGCGTCGTGATGGCATCGCTCATCGTTGCGGCTGGGGCATTGGGCGGCCGCTACCTTCTCGCGGATGCTGCGGTGCCCGTCGTGCGCGCTCAAACGACAGCGCTGATCGGCACCTGGCGCCTCGTTGAGTTTTGGGACCGTGAAACGCCATCGAGCCGGTTGGTGTATCGGTATGGCCAGAAACCGACGGGCTACTTCACGTACGATCCGGACGGACACGGTCGATTCAGATCATGCGCGGCCCGAGCACCTTCCGCGTGGATAGTGCCCGAGGCGAGCAGTGGTTCGAGACGGCGACGCCTGAAGAACCCGCGCGCCACCGAGGACTACCGGGCGTACTTTGGCACGTATGTCGTCGACGGCGCAGAGCGCTGTCGTGCATAAGGTGGAGGAGACTCCCGCGGCCTGTATACCGGCACGGACCAGCGACGACAGTATCGCCCTCTGGCGACACGCTCGTCATCGGCAACAGTACAACATCTCATCGTTTACTCGTTCGCGTGCGGTAAGCGCATTGCCCCCGCTGCCTACCCAACGGTTGCAGAAGACAACCGTGCGATTGAGTGTTCGCTCCGCTCGCTTGATTGAAGCGACTGATTCTGAACCGTGACGTGATACCGACTTTGAGGAAGCACATGGCGAAACGGAACGGCCACAGTAGTCGACGTGAGTTCGTCGAAGATGTCGGCAAGCTCGCTTCCCTGGCGTTCATCCCTCCCGCCGTCAGTAGTGGGCTGCCCAGGCCCCTCGCTGCGTCGGAGGCATCGGCGCAGTCAGCTACGTGGGACCTGTCCTGGATTGCGCGGCTCACGGATCGCCACCGACCGCGCCGTCTTCGATTGGCCCACCATGGGTGATCCCGCCGATCCGACCATCCTGCAGTTCGCGGGACGCTATCTCGACAACTGCCGCGCCGTGTATCCGAGCGGGTCATACGTCGTCGCGTGGGTGTTCAACATTCGCACCTGGCCCGCCGGCAGCCCTCAACGACGAGACGTGGGCCCGCTTCGAACTCGGGAACCGAGTATGGGGTCAAGGACCCCACCACGCAGCAACCCGCGACGCGCAATCCGTTCTGGCACCGAATAACTGAGTCCCGTCCCGATTACGTGATGCCGACGCTGAAGGACTCTTCGACGGCGGTGGGTTCGGTCTCGTTCGCGACTTCCCCGCGCTTGGACTCTTGGCGCGCCGTCTGGCACCAAGCGTGGCACGGACGCCTCGGCGGTACACGCCGCCCTGCGGGCCGGGCTCGTCCCGCACGCCTATGCCGCGCCCTCCGGCGCGTTTGGACTGGCCCGGGCACAGAACGCGGGATGCGCCTACATGCGGTTCCAGGTGCACCAGCGGGAAGGCCGGCTT
>JADKAQ010000048.1 GCA_016719105.1 Gemmatimonadota bacterium
TGAACATGAGGAAGGGTGTCACCTTCGTCATCGGAGATGCTCCTTGCTTCGGGGGGGCGATGGGAAAGCAGTCGGCATAGTCACTCAGAGGTACGCGTGGGTACGGTCTGCACAATGCCAGAGGTCAGCTGCCGTCGCGTGGAGACCACGCGCGCGAAGTGAGTGCACCGTGATGCGGCTGTCAGCAACACGCCTCGTCAGGCGGCCGGTCGCCAGGCAGATCCTGACGCACGGCGCGTTGGCGTGTCCCGCCTCTCGACAAGCACTGACCGCAGCGACACGGGGCCTCTGTTCGATAGTTCACGACAACGCTCAGTCCTGGCGAACGAACGTCACATCGAGTGGCGACGCGGCTCCAGATCGGAACCGCACACGTAGCGTGTGCGCATCCCGCGCATGCGCCACGATCAATCCGCTCGTAGCGGGCGCACCGACGATTGTCATGCCGGCGACCAAGGAGTCGCCCTCAATCCGCCCACCACCTTCCCACGCGACACCCGAGAACGTGAGCCGCGCCCCCAGCACACCCATCTCGCTTGACTTCGAGGTAACCGACAATTCAACGAACTCGAGCGACGGCGTCACCGAGCGCCACGCACCAGCGAACGCCGCTGGGGACGAAGCCTCGAACGCTGTCTCCGACGGCCCGGCCGGCCCCGCCGCGCATCCAATCGTCGCGCACAGCAGGGTCATCACCGACACCCAACGCATCATCGGGACTCCAGTTGAGCGATCACTGACACTACTCCAAGAGCTTGCGGTCGGTCAACGCCAGGATCGGCGCGTGCGCTATCGTGCGCTGCAATATCGGGTTGGGCAGCACCCACGCGCGAGGGCGCTTGGCTCAGCAGCCATCACACAGCGGCTTCTCGCCGCAGGTAGCAGGCAACCGCCTGGGAACCAGGCTAGTCGTCCGTGTCTCCGTAGAGCGCGATCAAGTTCCCCTCGGAGTCCACCACCTCGGCCCGAAAGCCGTAACCGCCAATCTCGTGGACATCGCGCCGCACGTCGCCGCCATGGGGTTGGACTGCCGCCACTGCCGCGCGTAGTCGCCCAGTGACGTTGAACCAGAGCATCACGCCGTGTTCCGATGGCTCCGCGGTGCTGTCCGGGACCAGGCAGCCCATCTGTCCTCCACTAGGCGTCGGGAGCATGCCAAGTGGCTTCGAGCCGGTCTGCTGCTTCGAGACCGGTGCGCCGAGAACCGCGGAATAGAAGCGGATCGCTCGGTCCAGGTCGCGGACCTGGATATCGAACCACGCGAGATTGTGTGTCATGGGTGAGCGTCTGGAACTGGGTGCTGGTCGAAAGCCCGGCTGTGAGCTGGAACGGGCGTCTTCTTCATCGCTGCCCTACGTTCAGGTACCGCGGAGGCGCACCGCACCGTCCGCGACCGCCGGTCGTTAGGCGGCGCCTGTGATTCGCTTGCCCCGCGTGCGCCAGGCTGACGCGAAGGCGAGCAGCACGATGCCGCACGCCCCCCAACCAAGCAGAGGCATCACTCGCCGAATCTCCGAAGGGATGGTGAGCACGTCAGGCAGGCCGGTTTGCCAGAACACCCACTCCGCGCCGAGCTGCGACGCGAGTGCCTTGCTGCCGGTCGCCAGGACGATGATCGCGTCCTCCGTGTCGGGGTTGATCCGGACCGTTGCACTGATCGCTGGCTCATTGGCTCCGTCATGGCCGAAGATGACGCCGCCATTCTTCGTCGGCGCGTACAGCACGGTGCCCAACCCCCAGAGGTCGGCGCCCATCGATCGTGCCTCGGCGATGCGCATCGACTCGAGCGTCTTCCTGGCGAGTGGGCTCCCCTCGACCGTTCGCAGCTGCGCCAGGACCAACTTGACCATGTCGCTGGCAGACGTAGTGAACCCCGTCGCTGCCCGTGACGCGTACTGGTAGATCGGTGCTGGCCGGCCGTCGGCGTAGTATGACTTGGCCGAGTTGGTCGTTGCAGAAAGGTCGGCGTATCCCGAGCGCGTCATGCCGAGGGGGTGGAGCACCTCGCGAGTGACGAAGGTGTCGAACCGCTCTCCCGAGAGTTCTTCCACCAGCAGCTCGAGCAGCAAGTAGCCACCGCCCGAGTACCGAAACTGAGAGCCTGGCTGGATCCCCACGGCGACGGGCGAGGAAGGGCGGCCGCTGGATGCCCGAGGCGCGGCCAGCGCCTCCTCCAATGTTGGAAGGGCCTCGTCTCGTCGATAGTCCCCGAAGCCAAGGCCATCGGTCAAACCGGCCGTGTGACTGAGAAGTCGCCGCGCGGTGACTTCACGCGAATCGAACGCGGTTGATGGAAGGTGCCATCGCGTGAGGTAGCCCTCCAACCGGTCGATCGAGGTCCAGCTTGCCTTGCTCCAACAGCTTCATGACGGCATGTGCCGGGATCCACTTGCTCACGGACGCGGTGGCGAAGACGCTATTCCGGTCGATGGTGTCGCGACTCGCGGAATAGAACTCAGCGCCGATGGCGCCTCTCCTGATCAGGATGACGGCAGTGTTGGCGCGATTCCCCGCGTTGATGATGGGGATGGCGGCTTGCATGAAGGCGCGGGGATCATCCGTGGGCGCAAGCGGTCGCCGCCACCAGCCAAAGAGTGCGCCACCGAGAATCCCGGCGGCCCACAAGATGACCAGCAGCACGGTCACGCCGGCGCGTTTCACCATGGGGATCCTTGGCCTCCAGCATCTGTTGCGGCCTCATCACGCGAGCGCCCTAACGACGCAAGCCCCGCACGACCACGCGTTCGACGTCATCGGCATCGAACGACACACCGGCCACATAGTCGCGCCCGAACTCGAACGGCGCAAACCGACGCGGGAGCGTCACCTCGGCCCGCCACGTACCGTCCGGTGCGAACACGCTCCACGTCTGCGGCGTCGTGGGGGCGAGGGGCGCCCCGGGACCCGGCAGGCCGAAGCCGGGATCAAAGGGACCGACCCACAACTCACCATCGGGCCCGAACACGAGACGACTGAAGGCGGGAGCGGTGCTCGCGAATGGGAACGCCTGCACCGCCGTCGTCATCTGCTGGCGTACGGCCGGCGGGGCGTCCCGGTTGGCGTCGAGGTACGCCTGACGCACCAGGGCGCGCTCCTCCTCGCGAATAGCGCGCGGCGCGATGTCGCGGCTGATGCGGACGCGCGCACGCCCCGTGGGCCCGTAGCAGGTGAGCACCAGCCGATCAGAGTATCCGGCGCACGCGCTGGAGTCGGACGCGGCGACCACGCCTTCCGCCTCGAGCAGCTGACGGGCGGGGGTGCCGTTGATCGGGCTTGTCCGGTATCCGGGCATCGTGACAAGGGGAGCAGCGGAGTCGCCCGCGGCGTCGGCGACCGTGAGCGTGTAGAAGATGATCTGGCGCTCACGCTCGGCCATCGGCGCGCCATCCGTGACGAGTACGTAGGACGTCGCGCCCGCGCCAAGACCGATGCGTTGCGGGGTGCGACTCCCGGCGCGGCGCGCCGGTCGCAGGCTACGAACCAAGCGGCCGGATGGCTCGAAGACATGGGCGCGCGAGTCCCCGTCGACGCCGACCAGCGTGTCGCCCCCGCCGCAGCAGTCGGGTGATCCGGCGAAACTCACCGGGCCGCTCCCCGCCCGTCCCAATGCACGCACGAACCGCCCATCGCGTGAGAACACGCGGATCTCGTTGCTGGCGCCGTTCGCGACGGCCACGCCGCCATCCGCGAGACGAACCACACCACGCACGGCTGCAAACTCGCTCGCGGGGTCGTCGGTCACGCCGAGTTCAAGAAGGGGCTGTGCGCTCAGGCTCCAGATCGCGCGCGGCTTCGCGCTCTGCGAATAGGTGGCGAGGCGCACACCGGCGCTGTCACGCGTGGCTTGTGCAAGGCCGACGGGGGACCAGGAGGCCAGCGCGAAGAGCGTCACGGCGAGTAGCAGACGCAGGGACATGAGCAATCGGGTGGTAGTGCGACCGAAGGCCGGGTTGAGTTGCGGCCGAACGTTGGCACGATGCGATCTCGAGAGGTAGTCTCAATGGCGCCCGCGATGTGACAGGACTCGACCCTTACGGACACGACCGCATGACGCACGGACGACGCTCACCCTGGCTTTCCCCTCTCGTGGTTTGCCATTCTCGCGTTCACCTCGTCGCGCCGTGGACCACGTCGGCGGACGCCCAGACGCGCCGCCACGAAGAACCCGCTGGCCGGATTCGACCAGTACGTCATGGCGGCGATGAAGCAGTGGAAGGTGCCGGGCTCGCGATTGCGGCTGTCCGGGGCGACTCGGTGATCATGCTCAAGGGCTACGGCGTCCGCACGGTCGGCGGGACCGACTCGGTGAACGCCCAGACGATGTTCGCGATCGGCTCCTCCTCGAAGGCCTTTACCGCCGCGACGCTCGAGATGCTCGCCGACGAGGGGAGAATCCGCTTCGACAATCGCTGACCGAGTACCTCCCGTGGTTCGAGATGTACGACCCGTGGGTCACCCGCGAGATCACGGTGCGCGATCTCCTGCTGCATCGCAGCGGGATGAGCCGCGGCGACAACATCTGGTATGCCACCACGAACAGTCGGGAGGACATCGTCCGGTCGATCCGACGACTCGCGCCGACCACCAGCTTTCGCTCGCACTTCCAGTACCAGAACCTGATGTACATCACCGCCGGCGAGGTGGCGCACGCGGTGACGGGACAGAGCTGGGACGACCTGATCAAGTCCCGGATCTTCGCACCCCTCCGCATGACGTCGTCCAACACGTCGGTAAGGGAGCTGGCAGGCAATCCGAACGTCGCCACCCCACACGCGGAACTCGGCGGTGTGGTCACGGCGATCCCGTATCGGAACATCGACAACGCGGGGGCAGCCGGGTCGATCAACTCCAACGCTGCCGACATGGCACAGTGGCTCCCGCTTGTGGATCAACAACGGCTCCTTCGAGGAAGCGATTGCTGAGCGACGCGATGGTGCGCGAGGCGACGGCCCCGCAGTTCACCGTCGATGATCCAGACATGATCGCCCGCCTGATGTCGCCCCGCTTTCTGGGTTACGGCTTCGGGTGGTTTGTCGAGGACTTCCGCGGCCAGCGCTGGGTGAACCACGGCGGCAACATCGACGGGATGGCGGCCATGGTTGGATTCCTCCCCGAAAGCAGGATCGGGATGGTCATCCTCACCAACATGAACCAGTCCGACGTCACCCTCCCGTTGATGGCCAACGCCTTCGATCGGCTCCCGGGATATCCCCAGCCAAGGACTACAACGCCGAGTACTACGCGGCCGAGCAGGCCGACCAGGCTCGGCGTCGGGCCGCCGCGAAGCCTCCGGTCAAGGTCGAGGGGACCAAGCCGTCGCTTCCGCTCGAGGCATACGCCGGGACCTACACGGACAGCTTCATGGGAACGGCCACCGTACGGTTGGACGGCGGGAAGCTCTTCATCAAGTACGACAAGAGCGCGATCGTCGGTGAGCTCGAGCATTTTCCACTTCGACTCATTTGTCGCGACGATGAACGATGCGATCATGGGGAAGATGCCGGTGACCTTCAAGATCGGCACTAGCGGCAAGGTCGTCGCCATGCAGTTCCCGCTGGCCTCTGCCGACTGGATCAAGCGGTAGGGCCGTGCTACGGCGAGGATACGCGCGGGCGAGGTACCCGCTTACCCCCGCGACGAGTACCAGCGGCAGCACCATGTCGAGGAGGAGGCCTGTAAGCCCTGTCGCTTCCAAGCGCGCGGCCCCATTGCCGGGCACGAGGAGCCCCGGGCCGAGCGGTCCGGTCGAGAACAGGCATACGAGACCAAGTTCCACCCGAGATGGAGGCCGATCGGGCGCGATGGACTTCGTCTTGGCGAAGGCCAGCGCGAACATGAAGCCGAACGCGCCAGTCAAGACGAAGATGAAGGCCATCATGACCGGATTCCCAACAATGCCGTAGGAGAACCAGTGGTAGACACCGAACGCCGCCGCCGCGAGCAGCACGCCGCGGCGCGCGCCGAGCCGGCGGATGGCCTGGTACAACAGATACCCGCGAAAGAGCAGCTCCTCGTAGAGCACGGAGTTCACGTTCCAGCGCACGCTTCGTATGAGCAACGCGGCGTCTGCCGCGGGATTCAGTCGCCATGGCACGTCGGCGACCGCAGCGTGCCCGAGTTGCTGCACGACGACGGCGAGACCAGCCACGAGAAAGCCCGCCCCGAACTGGCGCATGCGCAAAACCGGCGCGTCCAGACCGAGAGCGTCGAGGCCCTTCCCTCGAGTCGAAGAAGGATCCACGAGACGGTCAGCAGGAGTGGGCCGATCATCGCAGGGGGATGTTGGAGCAGTGCTAGGGGCTGACGTCTCCCCATTACGAGCGCGTTCGGGTTCTGTTTCGCCGCCGAACGCTCCGGGGCAGTGGCGGCACGAAGCGCCGGCCGCTGCAACCGCTGGTTAGTCCGCCCCACGCAAGGTTTGACCAATCGTGCCATCAGCCGGTCGCCGCATTGCGCTCCGCGGTCATTGGACGTGCGCTGCGTGATCGGCGATGAGGGCGGCCAGAAGGTCCTTGAATGGGGCCTCGACCACGCCGTCGCTCACGTTCGTCACGAGCAGCACCGCGAAATCCTTGCGCGGCGCGAGAGTCGCCTCCGCCAACCAGAAGTTGTTGCTACCGAGGTGCCGCAGGAGTCGCCCCCCGGCCCATTCCGCTTCGGTCACGACCCATCCGGGTGCGTAGCCCCAGTCACTCCCACCAGGAGAGTGGAGGCGCTGCCAGGTCGCCTGCTTGAGGAAGCGCTGATCACCGCGCGCTCCGCGAAGGTGGGCCGCGACGAATCGGGCCCAGTCAGCGAGGGTCGTGTGGATCGTTCCCGCCGGTCCGGTGGCGGCGGGATTGTCGGCGTTCGGACCGAGGGCGACGGGCGACCATCCATCCGCTCCACGAGTGTGTCCCAACGGTTGATTCAACGGTCCCGGCGTGCCTGGCGCGCCGAATCCTGTTTGTGTCATGCCGAGCGGCTCGAAGACTTCGTGCCGCATCAGGTCCTCCAGGGGAGAATCGGTCAACGCCTCGATCATGACTCCGGCTACAAGGAAGCCCGAGTTCGAATAGACGCTCTCGGTATTCGGGTGTCGTCGCCGGCGCGCTTCTGAGTCCCTGTTCCACGAACCAACGACGCTGCTCGCGCGGTGAGCCACCCCGGGCGACCATCTGCTGCCACAGGTCCTCGCTGAAGTTGAGTGGCGCACCGGAACGATGAGTCAGCAGCCAAAGGATCGGCACATCTTTCCAAGCCGGGTGGATTGCCGGCCCGATGACAGCGCCGATCGTCGTGTCCCAGCTGAGCACCCCGCGGTCGACCAAGCGCGCGACGAGCGTCGCGGTCATTGCATTGGTGCACGACCCTATGTGCCACTGGTCGTCGATCGTCACCTTCTCGGTTGCCGTCCACGAGCGGACGCCTACCGCGCCGACCGCCTCAAGGCCGTCGGCGGTCACGATGGCGGCGCCGAGGGCCGGGAGTCGGCCCTTCTGCAGCAGCGGAACGATGATCCCCGACAGGTCGCGCGGCGCAGGGGCACTCGCGCGATCCTGCCGTTCAGACGACCCGCAAGAGAGCGAGAGAATGCTTAGCACTACCAAGAGTCCCGGTAGTGCAGCGGGTGACCGGCGCTTCATGGTTCAGACCACCCTCGTCCCTGTAGGTGATTGTACGTCGCTTGTCAGGAGGCGTCGGAGCATCGAGTGACGGGAAGTCGATCGTCCCGCTGCTGCCTGCCGTATCGGGTCCGATTCACCGCGTGGTTAGGCCGCACCCGCCGCGGCAACGTGTGTGACCAACCCAAGAGCTCGCAGCTGCGCTTCCAGTTCCACGGCGTTGGCCCAGGGAAGTATTGGAGAGTTCTTCCGTTCGTCTGGCGGATTGGAAAGCAAGCCATCTGACCACCCACCGCAACCAACAAGCGGAAGCAGCGGACGCTTGTGCAGCCACGCCAGGCAGACTTCTGAGATCGTTCCTGCTCTGCCACCAATGACAATGCAGGCGTCCCCCGACAAAGCCATGAGTAGGTTTCTGGCGTCTCCCATCCCGCACGGCACCACGACGGTTGCGGGCCAGTCAGCGGGTGGCATCTGGTCGGGCGGAACGATGCTCAGCACCTGTCCACCCGCCGCGATCGCTCGCTCGGCCGCGACTCTGGTCGCTGGGCTACCGCATCCGCTGACTACCGTAATGCCCAAGCGCGCCAAAAGGTCGCCCGCATCGCCTGCGCGGGCGTAGGCATCTGAACCTGGCTCGGCACTGCCAAGCACGCTGACTTGTGGGCGGCGGAAGGATGAGGACATGGCGTGGTGTGTTCGGGCGAACGCCCAGCGTTCAGTTGCAAGAAGGTCCAGCAATGCGAGCGGAGCGGAGTCTCGGGCGCTCGCTTGTCCAACGCGAGTTGTGGTTAGGCATCACGGGAGCTGAACCACGTGGCCAACGCGCTGTTGTCACGCGGCATCATGGCTTCACCGCGACGTTCGACGCGTGCAGGTGCAGAATGCGCCAGTTGGCGCCCTCTTGGCGAAAGATCACGGTCCGGCGGGCCAGGCGCTCGGCGTTGCGGAGGTGAAACGTGACCAGCACCAGCCCCGGACTCAGCGGCTGAATGCGTAGGTCGGTTGGATTGAGTCGATGGAAAGGCGGTCCGCCGGTCGCGTGCGACCGAATGTCGGCGAACACCGCTCGAAAGGTCGAATCGATCCCGCGCGGTCCGCTAACCCGTTCGGCCATCTGGGCGGCGGGTTGAAAGATCGTTGCCGAATCAGAGAACGCGGCCCGAAACGGCTGCCAATCGAGATGTTCGAACGCCGTCAGGAACACGCGAATCGCCTGAGCCACTGCCGCCGAATCGGCGCGCGCGTCACTCGTCGACGCGACGGCGGAGGGTTGGGCGCCTTGCCCTTCGAGACGAACCGGCCACGCGGTGACGCCGACGATCACCGCGCCAAGCGCGAGACGTGCATGTGCTCGTAACACGTGCATTCCTTTCGTTCAGGCAAGTATGATGAGTGGAGCGCGACGTTCAGGATCAGCAGCCAAGGCAACCAAAAGAATGCGGCCGCGAGCCGCGGGCCGCAACGTGAGGTTAGACCTCACGCGGGCCCGGGCTGGGACTGGCCGATCGCCGCTGCCGGATGGCCGGGAACCACGCCAGCGACATCTCGACGACGAGGAGCGGCACAACCCACGAGGCCCATTCGCGCGTGGCGTCGCGCAGGTCCGGGTTCGTGACGTAGAAGAACAGGGCGTCTTGCCAGTCGTACATCAGCCGCAACCACACGAGCACGAGCGCCATCGCATAGCTGCGAATCATGAAGGCGCGATGAGCGGCGAAGTTCTTCGCGACGGCGCAGCGCCACGCGGCGAGCGTGAAGAACAGCCAGAGCAGTCCGGTGAGCGCGATGGACAGTCGCGAGCCCTCGTACTCGCCGACAATCGCCCCGAGGTAGATCGCCAGTACCGCGGCGCCGGACGCCCCAATGACGTAGCCCTTGCCGATCGCCCGATGCCACTGTGGCGCGCGTTGGCGCAGGGGCGCGACGAACTGCAATGGCGCGCCGAGAACGACGGGCAGGGCCAATAGCAGATGCGAGACGTACCACACCTGCTTGTTGAACAAGGAGGGGCCTAGTCGATCCGGCACCACAAACCGGTAGTGGACCGCGCGGTAGAGGTAGTACAGGCTGAGCCTCGTGACCGCGACGAGGACACCGTACTGCCGCACGAATCGAAGTGGTCGGCTATTCATGCGTATTGATGGTGAGGCGCCTGCGATGCGCGCAAGGCCTAACGCTGAGCATCAGCTGCAGCGGCAGACAAGAGCGTGCGGCCGCAGGCCGCACCAAGCAAGAGAGGCGCCGGCTGCTGCAGCGCATGTCAGACCCTCGACAGGCGATGACTTTTTGGGGGGGTGAGCCGAGCCCCACGAACCAGGAGCAGACCACTAGCGCTGCGTCGGCAGCGGCGCGTCACTGTTCAGATGTTCGGCTGGATCTTCCAGGTCCCGTTCAGCTTCCGCCCACGTTCAGGTACTGCCGCGCTCGGTCACGTGTTCGGGGCCGTAGGTCACCACGTAGATCCCGGCATCGACCACGAGATCGTTGTCTCAGTAGAAGTCGGTGGACTCCTCGCGAAACTCCGTGAGGCCGGCCTTGATGTACTCGACGGTGAAGTCGTGTATCGCCTGGAGGCCGGTGACCGCGTCTGCGCCGGGCGGGAAGGACTTGGCGTCGGGGGCGAACATCAGGTCGATCACGGCGACGTCCCCGGCGAGATGCGCCTGGGTGAATCGCGCGTTCTGCTTCGCGATGAATTGACGCGTCGCGTCCAGATCGAAGGGCGCCTGCTCTGCCCGGGAGGATGCAGGCGTGGGGCCGTTACATGCACTCACGACGATGCTGGCGAGCGCGCAGAAGCGGAGGAGAGAGGTCGAAGTCATCGCGGCCAGGCGAAAGTCGAAAGGTGATCCACGCGGACCGGCTGGTTGCGTCGTCGGACTAACGTTCACGCTCGGCAGAAGCCGAACCGAAAAACTGAGCGGGCGAGCATACACTAGACTCCGGCTGTCTGCGGACCCGTGTTGGACGGCGGGCGACTGTCGGCTTCCGCCGCCCAGCGGGATTAGTATCGCGCGTCTTACTCGGCGGGTGTCGGTTCGAGTCGCCAAGCCTCGTCAGCTGGCGCTCGAGGGCGACTCCTACACCGGCGCGCGAGCCGCGCTCGGTACCTCGCGGCGGCATCCAGGAGGTGCCGGGCCTGTCACGTGAACGCTGGCAAACCGATGCGCGAAGGTGCTTCTCCATCTTCATGAGTACCTGCCCGCCGTCCGAGGACCGCATAGAAGGCGCTCGGCAGGAAGACTGGCGGCATTCGGCCCCGGGCTGTACGTGTCATCATGGTGATCTTACGCCTAGCTGCTGCTCGTAGAAGCGAAAGGCCTGTGCGTTAGGCGAAACCTCCAGCGGGCGAGAAACGCGAAGCGCTTCGCGGAACGGCCCGGAGTGCCTCCGAGGTTCACCGATGTGCCCCGACTCCGGGGATGTCGACACGCTGCACGCGGGCCGCTTGCGCTTGGATGGCCCGCGCGACGTCGAGAATAAACGGGGTGTCGGCCGTACCCACCACCAACAGGATGGGGGCGGTGAGCTCGGCGAGACGACCGGCCGCAGGGCACGGCTTCCACCTCGGGGTCGGATGGCGGACCACGCGGCCCAGAATCGGGGACTGATCCTCAAACACAGCCGCACGCGCTGCGCAGTGGTGGAGTCGCGCAGCGACAGTGCGAATGTAGGCGCTGCTGCCGAGCCGCCCGCGCCACCGCGACCGAGTCTTGCCGCTTCGCTACCTCGGTGCGACCACCCGAAAGGCCACGCGGTATCAGCGTCCTCGGCCCACGTCCGCCGCTGACCGGCGCCGACCAGCACGAGGCGATCCACTCGCTCAGGATGCGCGAGTGCAGTCCATCACGATACGCCCCCGAGGAGAGGCCGACGAGCGACTCGGTAGTGGCACTGCAACGCGTCCATCAGGGCGCCCAGGTCGTGATGCGCGGAGAATGCGGTGTCCGCAGCGCCTGAACGACCGCATAGCCTCGCCCCGCGTCATACCCGGATGACGCGATGTGTGCGCTGAAGTGCGCCAAACTCCCGTCCACGGCCGGTGACGGTCGAGATTGCCGCCATGCGGGAGGATTACCGCAAGCTCCCGGTGCCGGCACTCTCGTAGAGGCAGCGTACTGCCAGGGACGCGCACACGGCCAGTATCTGGGTGCGGTCGCGACGGACGAAGCCGGAGGGCGCGATCGGCCGATCCGACACGACGCGAGGAGAAGAATCAGGAACAGGAGGCGCATGCGCTCACTCTACCCACCTCTTCATGAACGGATCCTCACGGTGTACGGCTGGCTTGCTTTGAACCTGCGCTGCCGGCCGACCGCATTAGAGCGGCGAAGCGAGCCAGATCACTAGATCGGCTGCCCGCACCGGCGAAGGTCAGGCGGCGCCGGCACCTAGTCCTGCCCGAGTGAAGTCGTCCGCCGCACGAACGCCGACACGATCATCGCCACCCCGGCGAGGTCGAGGCAGACGAGACCCAAAGCGCCGATCCTCCTGCATTGGCCCAGGGGCCGTGTTCTACGAATGCGATCGCCGCTCGATCAGCACCAATCAAGCAACACAACCACCACGCCGGCGGCGGCTGTCCACCCGCGTCGTCGAGTGGGGCCACCGGCACGACGGCGAGACGATCGAACGCCTGTGCCGCCACCAACAGGTCAGGATGACGTTCACCCCAGAAGGCAGGAACCGCCCGTTCCGGCATGGCGCCCGGAAACGTGTCGGCGCGGACGGATGGAATGACCGAGGTGGCGAGAATGGCCGCCGTCGCCAGTGTTGCCACCGCTGCGAACGGGAGTAGTCGCCCGGGCCAGTGCATCGCCACCTCCTGTGGAAGGATATATACCCGGACGTTGCGCGGCCTAACGCGTGTGCCTGTTGCGGACACTCGAAGAGTATTTGTAGGCGCAGTCCGCGCCATGCCGCGCTTCAACCGTCAGCAGTAAGCCTCGCTAGAGATCGCCGCGCACCGGTGGCCGGCCGGACGGGCTCAAGGTACAAGCGGCCGGGCACGCACCAGACAGGATAGCACCCAGAACATCGAGCGCGGCGGCGAGCTCGCCAGCGGCGCCGCTGGCTTGAAGTCCCATGGGTCGAATTGCGTCCGAGCGCCGCAATGCCGGCCGCCCCGCCACGGGGTTCGGCACCGGACGAACACAGGAGGACCACGATCGCCTTCGGGCTGCCGGACCAGGGCAACCACTCTCGATGTCGATGAAGCACAACAGGTAGTAGGACGCGAGCAGCGTGAGGTCAGAAGTAGCTGCTGACCAGCGGCCGCAACTCCGGGTCAAGAAGTGCGCGCAGGTCGATCAAGTGGAAAGCGGCGACAACAGTTAGTATAACTACGCCCGATAGACAAGCGCGTAGGTGAGCGTCGGAGCAAAGGGGCGATGGGCACGAGGTGCTCAGGAAGTCTCGAGTCGCGGCTGCCAGTTGGGTCGCTGACGAACTGCCACGGCGGCGGTCCTCGCCATCATAACCCCCTCATCACGTGTGTTCGGAAGCCGCAGGATTCACCGTTGAGCGACGAAGAAGCTGATTAGCGCTACGACCAGGCCGAAGGCGGCCACGAGTCGCCATCGCGCCGACTTTCAGAAGAGGAGATAGCCTGGAGAAGCAGAGCCACACAAAGGCGAAAACGCGCCCGAGACGCCGCGGGGTGGGGGCGTCTGGAACCACTCGCGAGCCGCGAGCGCCGTCGCGCCCATGGTGAGTAGCAAGGGCGCGAGCAAGGCGGTTCAACCGAACCCGCGTGCGGCTGTGGAGTCGGACGTGTCTGCCATGCGGACCAGAATGCTGCGGTGGATTCGCGAACGAAACGGCGTGATGCCGCGTGCGCATCGATTCCTGAGCCCGCGCACTTGCGCGCCTAGGCGATCATGAAGCACAGCCCGTCCAGCGCGACGACGAAGAACGCGCGATAGGGTTGACCGTTGATCTCCTGCTCGTCGACAGTTCCGGGCTTTGCTCCGTTCGCCATCAGTTCGGCGAATGCGGCGTCGGAGTCGTCGACTTCGAAGAAGCACCCCTCCTGCGTCGGATCGCCGCCATTCTGAGCGAGCCCGATGGCGATACCGTCGCGTGTAAGTACAGCAGCGGGATGCGTGTCTCGCGCCGCGCCGCGACGAGAAACCCGAAAGGCCTGCCCGCGAAGTATGGAATCGCTGCGGCGACATCGGCGACAAGGGAGCCCTAAGCGCGTCGTCGGCGCAAGGCTACAGCGGTAAGAAGGACGACCCTCGATGACACGCATTCATGAACTAGCCGTTGTCGTCGGCCTAACGTCCGCGTTCCGCTGCGCTGCATCAACCAAAGCGAGGTGGGCCGGCGCCATGCCCTACCCGCACAATGAACAGCGCCGGCCCACGCCGCGCCGGCCCAACGCGGCAACGGCGGCAACATGCCGCCGGGGCGCACGCTGGCAAGCCGGCCTTCCCGCGGGTGCACCTAGAACCGCATGTAGGCGCATCCGCGTTCTGTGCCGGGCCCGGTCCAAACACGCCGGAGGGCACGGCATAGGCGTGCGGCACGGACCCAACCCGCAGGGCGGCGTGTACCGCCGAGGCGTCCGTGCCACGCTTGGTGGCCAGACAGCGCGCCAAGTGTCAAGCGCGAAGTCGCAGACCGGACCGACCCACCGCCGTCGAAGAAGTCCTTCCAGCGTCGGCATCACACGTAATCCGGGACCCGGGACTCGGTGCTCGGTCCCAGAACCCGGATTGCGCGTCGCGAGTTGCTGCGTGGTGGGGTCCGCGACCCCATACTCGGTTCCGGAGTTCGAAAGCGGGCCGAGGTCTCGTCGTTCAGGGCCGCGGGCACGGCTTGAGTGCGAATGTTGAAGACCACGCGAGCGACGTATGACCCGCTCGGATACACGGCGCGGCAGTTGTCGAGATAGCGTCCCGCGAACTGCAGGATGGTCGGATCGGCGGGATCACCCAGGGTGGGCCAATCGAAGACGGCGCGGTCGGTGGCGTCCGTGAGCCGCGCAATCCAGGACAGGTCCCACGTAGGTGCCTGCGCCGATGCCTCCGACGCAGCGAGGGGCCGGGGTAGCCCACTAGCCACGGCGGGAGGGATGAACGCCAGGGAAGCGAGCTTGCCGACATCTTCGACGAACTCACGTCGACTACTGTGGCCGTTCCGTTTCGCCATGTGCTTCCTCGCAGTCGGTATCACGTCACGGTTCAAAATCAGCCGCTTCAATCAAGAGAGCGGAGCGAACACTCAATCGCACGGTTGTCTTCTGCAACCGTTGGGTAGGCAGCGGGGGCAATCCGCTTACCGCACGCGAACGAGTAAACGATGAGATGTCGTACTGTTGCCGATGACGAGCGTGTCGCCAGAGAGGCGATACTGTCGTCGCTGGTCCGTGCCGGTATACAGGCCGCGGGAGTCTCCCTCCACCTTATGCACGACAGCGCTCTGCGCCACGTCGACGACATACGTGCCAAAGTACGCCCGGTAGTCCTCGGTGGCGCGCCGGAGTTCTTCGGGCGTCGCCGTCTCGAACCACTGCTCGCCTCGGGCACTATCCACGCGGAAGGTGCTCGGGCCGCGCATGATCTGAATCGACACGTGTCCCGTCGGATCGTACGTGAAGTAGCCCGTCGGTTTCTGTCCATACCGATACACCAACGGGCTCGATGGCGTTTCACGGTCCCAAAACTCAACGAGGCGCCAGGTGCCGATCAGCGCTGTCGTTTGAGCGCGCACGACGGGCACCGCAGCATCCGCGAGGTGCAGCGGCCGCTTGATGCCCCAGCCGCAACGATGAGCGATGCCATCACGACGTTGAACTGTCTGGAACAACAATCTCCGATGGCTGGTGTCGTGTGCTGCCTAACGCTCAGTTGGGCCGAGCGTGCGCGTCTATGCGACTCTCGGCCCACGGCTTCGATGCGCCGCAGCACGGGCGCGAGCGCCTTCGCCGCCACCTCGGTGTCGTGCGCGGCCTGCGCGCTGGAGCCAGTCAGCCGTTCGAGAGCCCGAAGAACCGGCACAGGCGGAGGTCGGTGTCGGCGGTGATGGCTGGCTGGCGGCGATGATCTCGCCGATGCGCTGGGCGGGCGCCGATCTCTCTTGGCGAGGCGGTACTGGGAGAGCCGCATCGGGCACGAGGAACTCTGCCAGCAGGAGCTCCCCAGGGTGACAGGCTTGCGCGCGGACATTGGAGGACTCAGCTTAACGGAACGACACGATCATGCCGAATAGTAACGCCGCGCGTGATCACGGCAAGCGTGACTACCGGTGGCTCCACCGTCCGGCTGCGGCCCAGCGCCGGCTTCTTCAGCGGGCGCTCCAACACAATGCGCGCCCAGCGCGCTTCCGAAAACGCCAGTCTGCAGCAAGCAACGTTAGGCCAACGCATCGCGGACGTTGCGTCCAAACGGCCCACCGCGCAACAGAACGGTGACAGGCGGTGCGGTCGGTGGTGGTATGCTCGGCGCTCCTCGGTCCCGGAGCGCGCATGCCCGACGCGGCATCGGCGGCGCATGGCGTTTACAAGCCGCGACGCCCCCAGGCGTCACCGCTATTTCGGTTGGTGTCGGACCATCTCCATTGCCTGCAGACGGTCTACGACGAGCGCTTCGCCCGCGAGTACGGTTCAGTGGCGCCCCCATCTCGTTGGGCAGGTGGCCGGATAAGTTCCTGGGCGTGCGGGGAGTTCGAGCACGGCACCGCCCGTCACGCGGCGCTCGCGAGGTCGGCGATCGCGCCGTGCTCGACCGATGGTCCACCGACTCCGGTTGCAATCCCTCTGGCGAGGTCCGAGGCTGTCGGTCGAGCTACGACTGATCAATGAGCACTCGCGACGCAGCGCCCGCGGGTCCTCGGTGCCGATGGTGCTGCCAACGGCCTTGAGCCCCGGTCCCTGAACAGGTCCAGCTGGCCCTGCCGGCACCCACTGGCACCGCGCCCCTGCTGGCGGCGGCGCCACCTCGGTACCAGTGCCCACAGGTGGCGCGTGAGCTCGGTGTGTTCGCTAACTACTGCGGGCGCAAAGGGTAGCACCGCCGTGGCCTCTCCCGGTGCCTTCCACGGCACCCCGGGGAGAACTGCCGCCCGGTCATGTTGGACGGGTTTGACACCGCTGCCCCGCGCCGCGTCCTGGATGCCCGTTCCACCTTGGCTCCCTCCCGCATCCCAACGCTGCCGTATCTCGATCGCTCCGCGCCGCGAGCCTTCAGCGCCTCGTCCGCGGCGAAAGCCTCGCGCTGCTCCTCGTTGGACATCGCGCTCCAATCGTCCTCGCCCGCCCACCTCCCCTTGCCGACGCCTCCCTCACCCTACTATTCTGGACGAGGTATCCACCCGGGGATTGCGACCATGGATCTGAAGCGCGAACTCATGCGCGGCGCCGGACCGGCAGCCGTGCTGCAGCCCTCAAGCGACGCGAGATGTATGGTTACGAACTCGCCGAAGCGCTCGGCGCACGTTCCGACGGCGTCCTGGCCATGGGGCAGTCCACGCTCTATCCCCTGCTCCACAATCTCGAAGCCAAGGAACTCGTCGAGAGTCGCTGGCTCGAGCACAAGTCCGACGCAAGCGTCGCTACTATCGCCTGACGCCGGCCGGCGCTGCCGAACTCAAGGAACATCGCGCACGCTGGCAGGAGCTCTTCGAGGCAATGATCGGACTCGGGCTGGTGTCACCCATTGCCGCGGAGTCCTGACCCATGACGCGACCGGATGATGCCCTGCCGCGCCGTCTCGAGCGGCGCGAACTCGTACGCCAGGCGCGCGCAGGGGCTCCCAGACCGCTGGCCGAGCGCGTGGCCGATGTGGTCGACGGCAGCCATCTCAGCGATGAGCGCCGCGCCGAGGTCTTTCGCGAGATGGTCAGCCACTTCGAGGACGGACTGGCGGCGGCCGCTCGCCGGAAGATCTGAGCCAGTCATTCGGCGACGGACGCCATGCGGCGACCCTCATCCGCGCCGCAGAAGCGCGTGGTGACGCCGGAGTCGATGGGCGGGAGCGGCGGCGGTGATGGCGTGCTGCGCATGACGCTCCGCGATGTGCGGTATGCTGCCCGGCGTTTGCTTGCCCGCCCCGCCTTCACCGCCATCGCGGTCATCTCGCTGGCCATCGGCATCGGCGCCAACGCTGCCATCTTCACCCTGGTCAACGAGGTCATTCTCCGCCGCCCGCCGCTCGAGCGCCCGGAGGAACTGGTCGACATCTGTGGCTCCAACCCCGACGCCGCCTTCAACCCGCTCGCGTACCCCGAGTATTCAGGACCTGGCGCGGATGACCGAGCTCTTCTCCGGGGTCGCGGCCACTCGGATGGGCTACGCGGTGCGAAGCGAGGGAGACCGCACCGAGCGCCTGGCCGTGCAGCTCGTGTCGGGCAACTACTTTCAGGTGCTGGGACTACGGCCGGCCCGGGACGCCTCATCGGAGCCTAACGATGGCGACGCCGCCGGGCGCACCCACGTGTTGGTGCTCTCCGACCGCTACTGGCGCCGCGTGCCTGGTGGCGACCGTCGGTCGTCGGTCGCTCCATTCGCTTGAGCGGCGGCGAGTACACCATCATCGGCGTCACCCGCCCTGACTTCCAGAGCGGCTTCCTTCCATCGGCATCGAGATCTTTCGTCCCAGTCACGATGGTCGCCCAGCTCATGGCCAGTACTGAGAATACGCTCGAGTCGCGAGGCGATCACTCCACCTTCGTGCGGGCCTGTTCCGCCAGCCGTGTCACCCCGCCGCAGGCGTCACCGAGGCGTTCAGCACTCGGCCGCACGAGCAGCGGGTGACCGGATGGGAGGGCGTCATGAGCTTTTCCGTCCTCCCCACGCGCGACGTGATCCTCTTTCCCCCCATCGACCGCCTTCTGCGCCCGGTCGCCGTCGTCATGATGGGCGTGGTGGGGATGGTCCTCCTGATCGCCTGCGCCAACCTGGCCGGCTTCCTCCTCGCCCGGGCCGTCGATCGCCGCAAGGAGGTGGCCATCCGGGCTCGCCATCGGCGCCAGCGTCGGCAACG
>JADKAQ010000049.1 GCA_016719105.1 Gemmatimonadota bacterium
GTGTCGTGTGGAGGCGGCTCGAAGACTTCGTGCCGCATCAGGTCCTCCGGGGAGAATCGGTCAAACGCCTCGATCATGACTCCGGCCTACAAGGAAGCCCGGTTCGAATAGACGCTCTCGGTATTCGGTGTCGTCGCCGGCGTAACTGCAGAGTCCCTGTTCCACGAACCAACGACGCTGCTCGCGCGGTGAGCCACCCAGGCGACCATCTGCTGCCCACAGGTCCTCGCTGAAGTTGAGTGGCGCACCGGAACGATAGGTCAGCACTGACGGGATCGGCACATGCTGACCAAGCCGGGTAGATTGCCGGCCCGATGACAGCGCCGATCGTCGTCGTCCCAGCTGAGAACTTGCGGTCGACCAAGCGCGCGACCGGCGTCGCGGTCATTGCGCGGTGCACGACCCTATGTTACGCTGGTCAAGTGCGGTCGTCACCTTCTCCGGTTGCCGTCCACGAGCGGACGCCTACTGCGCCGACCGCCTCCAAGGCCGTCGGCGGTCACGATGGCGGCGCCGAGGGCCGGGAGTCGGCCCTTCTGCAGCTTAGCGGAACGATGATCCCCGACAGGTCGCTGGCGCAGGGGCACTCGCTTGATCCTGCCACCGTTCAGACGACCCGCAAGGAGAGCGAGAATGCTTCGCGCCACCAAGAAGTCGGTGTTTTGGCAGGTGATTAACGCTTCATGGTTCGAACCACCCTCGTCCTGTAGGTGTTGATTGTACGTCGCTTGTCAGGAGGCGTCCGGGCATCGAGTGACAGGAAGTCGATCGTCCCGCTACCGCCGCCTGCCGTATCGGGTCCGATTCACCGCGTGGATTAGGCCCGCACCCGCCGCGGCAACGTGTGTGACCAGCAGAGCTCGCAGCTGCGCCAGTTCCACGGCGTTGGCCGGGAAGTATTGGAGAGTTCTTCCGTTCGTCTGGCGGATTGGAAAACAAGCCATCTGACCACCCACCGCAACCAGCAAGCGGAAACAGCAGGACGCTTATTACCAGCCACGCGGGCAGACTTCTGAGATCGTTCCTGCTCTGCCACCAATGACAATGCCTGGGCGTCCCCCGACAAAGCCATAGTAGGTTTTCTGGCGTCTCCCATCCACTTTGCAACACCGACGGTTTGCGGTCGGAGTCGGCCGGTGGCATCGGGTCCGGCAGAACGTTGTAAACAATCCACCCGCCGCGATCGCTCAAGCTCGGCCGCGACTCTGGTCGCTGAGCTACCGCATCCGCCGACTACCGATGCCCAAAGCGCGCCAAAAGGTGCGCCGTCGCTACCTGCGCGGGCGTAGGCATCTGAACGGCTCGGAGGACCCAAGCACGCTGACTTGTGGGCGGCGGAAGGATGAGGACATGGCGTGGTAATGTTCGGGCGAACGCCCAGCGTTCGGTTGCAAGAAGGTCCAGCAATGCGAGCGGAGCAGACTCTCGAACTCGCTTGTCCAACGCGAGTTGTGGTTAAGGCATCCACAGGAGGAGCTGAACCACGTGGCCAACGCGCTGTTGTCACGCGGCATCATGGCTTCACCGCGACGTTCGACGCGTGCAGGTGCAGAAATACGCCAGTTGGCGCCCTCTTGGCGAAAGATCACGGTCCAGCGGGCGAGGCGCTCGGCGTTGCGGAGGTAAAACGTGACCAGCACCAGCCCAGGCTCAGCGGCTGAATGCGTAAGGTCGGTTGGATTGAGTCGATGGAAAGGCGGTCCGCCGGTCGCGTGCGACCGAATGTCGGCGAACACCGCTCGAAAGGTCAGATCGATCCCGCGCGGTCCGCTAACCCGTTCGGCCATCTGGGCGGCGGGTTGAAAGATCGTTGCCAGAATCAGAGAACGCGGCCCGAAACGGCTGCCAATCGAGATGTTCGAACGCCGTCAGGGAACACGCGAATCGCCTGAGCCACTGCCGCCGAATCGCCGCGCGCGTCACTCGTCGACGCGACGGCGGAAGGTTGGGCACCTTACCCTTCGAGACGAACCGGCCACGCGGTGACGCCGACGATCACCGCGCCAAGCGCAGGAACGTGCGTGTTCAACCGTAACGGGTGCATTCCTTTCGTTCGAGCAAGTATGATGAGTGGAGCGCGACGTTCAGGATCAACAACCAAGGCAGCCAAAGAATGCGGCCGCGAGCCGCGGGCCGCAACGTGAGGTTGGGCCTCGCGGGCCCAGGCTGGGACTGGCCGATCGCCGCTGCCGGATGGCCGGGAACCACGCCAGCAACATCTCGACGACGAGAACGGCACAACCCACGAGCCCGGTCGCGCGTGGCGTGCGCGGTCGGGATCGTAGAGGCTGGGAGCGTCTTGCCAGTCGTACATCAGCCCGCAACCACGCATTTGACGCCATCACGCTGCGAATCATGAAGGCGCGATGAGCGGCGAAGTTCTTCCGCGACGACTGGCGCCGCGGCGAAGCGTGAAAATAAGCCGACGGTCGGTGAGCGCGGAAAATGGACAGTCGCGAGCCTCGTACTCGCCGACAATCGCCCCGGGGTAGATCGCCAGTACCGCGGCGCCGGACGCCCCAATGACGTAGCCCCCGCCGATCGCCCGATGCCACTGTAGCGCGCGTTGGCGCAGGGGCGCGACGAACTTTGCAATGGCGCGCCGAGAAACGACGGGCAGCTGGCCAAAGCAGATGCGACGTACCACACCTGCTTGTTGAACAAGGAGGGGCCGAGGCTGATCATGCACGGCACAAGCGGTAGTGGACCGCGCGGTAGAGGTAGTACAGGCTGAGCGTCGTGACCGCGACGAGGACACCGTAACGCCGACACGAATCGAAGTGGTCGGCTATGTGTCATGCGTATGATGGTGAGGCGCCTGCGATGCGCGAAAGGCCTAACGCTGAGCATCAGCCGCAGCGGCAGACAGAGCATTGCGGCCGCAGGCCGCACGCAAGCAAGAGGCGCCGGCTGCCGCGGCGCATGTCAGACCCTCACAGGCGATGACTTTTTGGGGGGGTGAGCCGAGACCCACGAACCAGGAGCAGACCAATAGCGCGGCGGCGTCGGCAGCGGCGCGTCACTGTTCCAGATGTTCGACTGGATCTCCGGGTCCCGCTAACTGCGCCACACGTTCAGCTGCCGCATCGGTACGTGTTCGGCCGTAGGTCACCACCGTAGATCCCGGCATCGACCACGAGATCGTTGTCTCCGTAGAAGTCGGTGGACTTCCTCGCGAACTCCGTGAGGCCGGCCTTGATGTACTCGACGGTGAAGTCGTGTATCGCCTGGAGGCCGGTGACCGCGTCTGCGCCGGGCGGGAAGGACTTGGCGTCGGGGGCGAACATCGAGTCGATCACGGCGACGTCCCCGGCGAGATGCGCCTTGCGGGTGAATCAACGTTCTGCTTGCGATGAAATCTGACGCGTCGCGTCCAGATCGAGGGGCGCCTGCTCTGCCCGGGAGGATGCAGGCTGGGGCCGTTACATGACTCACGACGATGCTGGCGAGCGCGAAGCGGAGGAGAGGCTTCCGAAGTCATCGCGGCCAGCGCGAAAGTCGAAAAAGGTGATCCACGCGGACCGGCTGGTTGCGTCGTCGGACTAACGTTCACGCTCGGCAGAAGCCGAACCGAAAAGAGCGAGCGGAGCGAGCATACACTGACTCAGCTGTCTGCTGCAACCCGTGTTGGACGGCGGAGCGACTGTCGGCTTCCGCCGCCCAACGCGGGATTGGCCATCGCGCGTCTTACTCGGCGGGTGTCGGTTCGATTCGCCAAGCCTCGTCAGCTGGCGCTCCAGGCGACTCCTACACCGGCGCGCGAGCCGCGCTCGGTACCTCATGCGGCAGCATCCAGGAGGTGCCGAACCTGTCGCGTAGCATGGCAAACCGATGCGCGAAGAAGGTCTTCTCCATCTTCATGAGTACCTGCCCGCCGTCCGAGAGGACCGCATAGAGGCGCTCGGCAGGAAGACTGGCGGCATTCGGCCCTGGGCTGTACGTCATCATCATGGTGATCTTGCCGCCTAGCTGCTGCTCGTAGAAGCGAAAGGCCTGTGCGTTAGGCGAAACCTCAGCGGGCGAGAAACGCGAGAAGCGCTTCGCGGAACGGCCCGGGTGCCTCGAGGTTCACCATGTGCCCGACTCCAGGGATGTCGACACGCTGCACGCGGGCCGCTTGCGCTTGGATGGCCCGCGCGACGTCGAGAATGAACGGGTGTCGGCCGTACCCACCACCGCAGGATGGGGGCGGTGAGCTCGGCGGGGACGACCGGACGCAGGGGCGCGGCTTCCACCTCGAGGTCAGGATGGCGAACCACGCCGGCCCAGAACGGGGACTGATCCTCGACCCACAGACGCACGCGCTGCGCGGTGGTGTGGATCGCGCAGCGCGGTGCGAGAATCTAGGCGCTGCCGAGCCACGCCCGCGCCACCCGCGACCGAGTCTTGCTCGCTTCGCTGCCTCGCGTGCGACCGCGAGCCACGCGGGTATCGGCGTCCTCGGCCCACGTCCCGCCGATGATGCCCGGCGACCAGCACGAGGCGATCCACTCGCTCGGGATGCGCGAGTGCGAAGTCCATCGCGATACGCCCCGAGGGAGAGGCCGACGAGCGACGCCTCGTGGCAACTGCAGCGCGTCCATCAGGGCGCGCAGGGTCGTGATGCGCGGAGAATGCGGTGTCCGCAGCGCCTGAGCGACCGTAGCCTCGCGCGTCATACCGGATGACGCGATGTGTGCGCTGAAGTGCGCCAAACTCCGCGTCCCACATGCGACGGTCGAGATTGCCGCCATGCAGGAGGATTACCGGGCTCCCGGTGCCGGCACTCTCGTAGAACAGCGTACTGCCGCAGACCTAGATCGGCTGCCCGCACCAGCGAAGGTCAGGCGGCGCCGGCACCTGGTCCCTGCCCGAGTGAAGTCGTCCGCCGCTACGAACGCAGACACGATCATCGCCACCCCGGCAGCGAGGTCGAGGCAGACAGAGACCCAAAGCGCCACGATCACTCCCTGCATTGTGGGGCCGTGTTCTGCGAATGCGATCGCCGCATCGATCAGCACCAATCCAAGCAACGCAGCCACCACGCCGGCGGCAGCTGTTCAGCCGCGTCGTCGAGTGGGGCCACCGGCACGACGGCGAGACGATCCCGAACGCCTGTGCCGCCACCAACAGGTCCAGGATGACGTTCACCCAGAAGGCAGGAACCGCCGTTCCGGCACGCGCCCGGAAACGTGTCGGCGCGGACGAACAGAATGACCGAGGTGGCGGAATGGCCGCCGTCGCCAGTGTTGCCACCGCTGCGAACGGGAGTAGTCGCCCGGGCCAGCGCATCGCTACCTCCTGTGAAGGACATACACACGGACGTTGCGCAGCCTAACGCGTGTGCCTGCTGCGGACACTCGAAGAGTATTTGTGGGCGCAGTCCGCGCCGTATGCTTAGCGCAGCCGTCAGCAGTAAGCCTCGCCAGAGCGCCCGCACCGGTGGCCGGCCGGACGGGCTCGAGGGCTGAAGCGGCCCGGAGCACGCACCAGACGGGATAGCACCAGAACATCGAGCGCGGCGGCGAGCCCTACGCCAGCGGCATACATAGCGAAGTCCCATGGGTCGAAAGTGTGTCCGAGCGCCGCAATGCCGGCGCCCTGCAGGAGTTCGGCACCGGATGATGCCAGGAGGACCACGATCGCCTTCGAGGCTGCCGGCCGCAGGGCGGCCACTCGGTCGTCGATGAAGCACAACAGGTAGTAGAACGCGAACGGCAGCGTGAGGTCTGAGAAGTAGCTGCTGACCAGCGGCCGCAACTCCGGGTCAAGAAGTGCGCGCAGGTCGATCAAGTGGAAAGCGGCGACAAGCAGATTGATCGCTACGCCGATAGCCAAGCGCGTAGGTGAGCGTCGAGCAAGGGAGCGATGGGCACGAGGTCTCAGGAAGTCTCGGAGTCGCAGATGCCAGTTGGGTCGCTGACGAACTGGGCCACGGCGGCGGTCCTCGCCATCATAACCCCCTCATCACGTGTGTTCGGAAGCCGCAAGATTCTCCGTCAGCGAGCGAGAAAGAAGCTGATTAGCGCTGCGACCGAGCCGAAGGCGGCCACGAGTCGCCATCGCCGACTTGTCAGAAAGGGCGCGACGGCCTGGAGAAGCAGGCCACACAAAAGCACGAGAAACGCGCCCGAGACGCCGCGGGGTGGGGGCGTCTGGAACCACTCGCGAGCCGCGAGCGCCGTCGCGCCCATGGTGAGTAGCAAGAGCGCGAGCAGGGCAGTTCGCTCGAACCCGCGTGCGGCTGTGTAGTCGGACGTGTCTGCCATGCGGACCAGAATGCTGCGGTGGATTCGCGAACGAAACGGCGTGATGCCGCGTGCGCATCGATTCCTGAGCCCGCGCACTTGCGCGCTTGAGCGATCATGAAGCACAGCCCGTCCGGCGCGACGACGAAGAACGCGCGATAGGGTTGACCGTTGATCTCCTGCTCGTCGACAATTCCGGGCTTTGCTCCGTTCGCCATCAGTTCGGCGAATGCGGCGTCGAGGTCGTCGACTTCGAAGAAGCACCCCTCCTGCGTCGGATCGCCGCCATTCTGAGCGAGCCCGATTGCGATACCGTCGCGTGTAAGTACAGCAGCGGGATGTGGCGTCTCGCGCCGCGCCGCTACGCGAAACCCGAAGGCCTGCTCATAGTATGGAATCGCTGCGGCGACATCGGCGACAGGGAGCGCAAGCGCGTCGTCGGCATAGGGCACAGCGGTAAGAAGGACAGCCCTCATTGACACGCATTCATGAACTAGCCGTTGTCGTCGGCCTAACGTCCGCGTTCCGCTGCGCTGCATCCAACCAAAGCGAGGTGGGCCGGCGCCATGCCCTGCCCGCACAATGAGTGGCGCCGGCCCACGCCGCCGGCCCAACGCGGCAACGGCCGCAACATGCCGCCCATGGCGCACGCGGCCAAGCCGGCCTTCCCGCGGGTGCACCTAGAACCGCATGTAGGCGCATCCCGCGTTCTGTGCCCGGGCCAGTCCAAACATGCCGGAGGGCACGGCATAGGCGTGCGGCACGAACCCAGCCCGCAGGGCGGCGTGTACCGCCGAGGCGTCCGTGCCACGCTTGGTGGCCAGACGGCGCGCCAAGTGTCCAAGCGCGAAGTCGCAGACGAGACCGAACCCACCGCCGTCGAAGAAGTCCTTCAGCGTCGGCATCACGTAATCCGGGACGGGACTCGGTGCTCGGTGCCAGAACGGATTGCGCGTCGCGGGTTGCTGCGTGGTGGGGTCCTTGACCCCATACTCGGTTCCGAGTTCGAAGCGGGCCCAGGTCTCGTCGTTCAGGGCCGCGGGCACGGCTTGAGTGCGAATGTTGAAGACCACGCGAGCGACGTATGACCCGCTCGGATACACGGCGCGGCAGTTGTCGAGATAGCGTCCCGCGAACTGCAGGATGGTCGGATCGGCGGGATCACCCCGATACTGTCGTCGCTGGTCCGTGCCGGCATTATACAGGCCGCGGGAGTCTCCTCCACCTTATGCACGACAGCGCTCTGCGCCACATCGACGACATACGTGCCAAAATACGCCCGGTAGTCCTCGGTGGCGCGCCGGAGTTCTTCAGGCGACGCCGTCTCGAACCACTGCTCGCCTCGGGCACTATCCACGCGGAAGGTGCTCGGGCCGCGCCAGAATCTGAATCGACACGTGTCCCGTCGGATCGTACGTGGTAGCCCGTCGGTTTCTGTCCTATACCGACACCAACGGGCTCGATGGCGTTTCACGTTTAAAACTCAGCAGGCGCCGGTGCCGATAAGCGCGGTCGTTTGAGCGCGCACGACGGGCTGGCATCCGCGGTAGCGGCCGCCCAATGCTGGCGCAGCGATGAGCGATGCCATCGACGCGTTGAACTGTCTGCACAACAATCTCCGATGGCTGGTGTCGTGTAAGCTGCCGCCTAACGCTCCGTTGGGTGGGCGTGCGCGATCTATGCGACTCCGGCCCACGGCTGATGCGCCGCAGCGCGGGCGCGAAGCGCCTTCGCCGCCACCTCAGTGTCGTGCGCGGCCTGCGCGCAGGGCCGGCCTTCGTTCAAAGGCGAACCGGCGGCACAGGCGGAGGTCGGTGTCGGCGGTGATGGCGCGGCGGCCGGCGATGATCTCCCGATGCGCTGGGCGGGCACGCCGATCTCCTTGGCGAGGCGGTACTGGAGAGCCCATCGGGACGAGGAACTCTTCCAGCAGGAGCTCCGGGGGTGACGGGCTTGCGCGCGGACATTGAGGACTCAACTTAACGGAACGACACGATCATGCCGAATAGTAACGCCGCGCGTGATCACGGCAAGCGTGACTACCGGTGGCTCCACCGTCCGGCTGCGGCCCAGCGCCGGCTTCTTCAGCGGGCGCTCCAACACAATGCGCGCCCAGCGCGCTTCCGCTTATCGCACAGTCTGCAACAAGCAACGTTAGGCCAACGCATCGCGGACGTTGCGTCAAACGGCCCCACCGCGCCAGAACGGTGACAGGCGAGTGCGGTCCGGTGATGTCTTGCTCGGCGCTCTCGGTCCCAGGCGCGCGCATGCCCGACGCGGCATCGGCGCATGGCGTTCCCACAAACCGCGACGCCGGGCGTCACCGCTATTTCGGTTGGTGTCGGACCATCTCCATTGCCTGCAGACGGTCTACGACGAGCGCTTCGCCCGCGAGTACGGTTCAGTGGCGCCCCATCGTTGGGCAGGTGGCCGACAAGTTCCTGGCGTGCGGGGTTCTCGAGCACGGCACCGCCCGTCACGCGGCGCTCGCGAGGTCGGCGATCGCGCCGTATGCTCGACCGATAGTCCACCGACTCCGGTGTAATCCCTCTCCGGCGAGGAATAGAAGCTGCTGTCGGCAAAGTCGAGCTACGACTGATCAATGTCGAAGCACCTCGTAGCCCGACGCAGCGCACGCCGCGAGTCCTCGGTGCCGATGATTGCTGCCAACTGACAGCGAGCCCCGCGTCCTGAACAGCTCCAGCGCTAGCCCCTGCCGGCACCACATGCAGCACCCGCGCGCCCCTGCTGTGGCGGCGCCGCACCCTCGTACCAGTGCCCACAGGTGGCGCGTGAGCTCTGTGTTCGCCAGCTTTACTGCGGGCGCAGGGGTAGCACCGCCGTGGCCTCACGTTGCCTTCCACGGCACCCCAGGGAATGCCGCCCGGTCATGTTGGACGGGACAACACCGCTGCCGCCCCGCGCCGCGTCACGGATGCCCGTCCCACTTCTTGAAGCTCCACTCCCGCATCCCAACGCTGCCGTATCTCGATCGCTCCGCGCCGCAGGCTGCTAGCGCCTCGTCCGCAGCGAAAGCCTACCGCTGCTCCTCGTTGGACATCCCGCTCCAATCGTCCTCTCCCGCCCACCCCTCCTTGCCCGACGCCTCCCTCACCCTACTATTCTGGACGAGGTATCCACCCGGGATTGCGACCATGGATCTGAAGCGCGAACTCATGCGCGGCGCCGGCTTAACCGTGCTGCAGCCTCCTCAAACGACGCGAGATGTATGGTTACGAACTCACGCCGAAGCGCTCGGCGCACGTTCCGACGGCGTCGGCCATGGGGCGATCCACGCTCTATCCCCTGCTCTACAATCTCGAAGCCAGGAACTCGTCGAGAGTCGCTGGCTCGAGAGCACAGAGATCGGACGCAAGCGTCGCTACTATCGCCTGACGCCGGCCGGCGCTGCGCCAGCTCAAGGAACATCGCGCACGCTGGCAGGAGCTCTTCCGAGGCAATGATCGGACTCGGGCTGGTGTCACCCATTGCCGCGGGTCCTGATTTATGACGCGACCGGATGATGCCCTGCCGCGCCGTCTCGAGCGGCGCGAACTCGTATTGCCGAGGCAGCGCGCGCGCAGGCTCCCAGACCTGCTGGCCGAGCGCGTGGCCGATGTGTCGACGGTAACCATCTCGGCGCCGAGCGCCGCGCCGAGGTCTTTCGCGAGATGGTCAGCCACTTCGAGGTTGGACGGGCGGCCCGGCCGCTCGCCGGAAAGATCTGAGCCAGTCATTCGGCGACGGACGCCATGCAGCGACCCTCATCCGCGCCGAAGCGCGTGGTGACGCCGGAGTCGATCGGTGGGAGCGGCGGCGGTGATGGCGTGCTGCGCATGACGCTCCGCGATGTGCGGTATGCTGCCCGGCGTTTGCCCCCCTTGCCCGCCTTCACCGCCATCGCGGTCATCTCGCTGGCCATCGGCATCGGCGCCAACGCTGCCATCTTCACCTGCACGGTCAGCGAGGTCATTCTCCGCCGCCCGCCGCTCGAGCATCCGGAGGAACGGGTCGACATCTGAAAACCAACCCCGACGCCGCCTTCAACCCGCTCGCGTACCCCGAGTATCGGGACGGCGCGGATGACCAGGCGCTCTTCTCCGGGGTCGCGGCCACTCGGATGGGCTACGCGGTGCGAAGCGAGAGGAGACCGCACCGAGCGCACAGCCGTGCAGCTCGTGTCGGGCAACTACTTTCAGGTGCTGGGACTACGGCCGGCCCGGGGACGCCTCATCGAGCTAACGACGGCGACGCCGCCGGGCGCAACCCCGTGGCCGTGCGCTCTCCGACCGCTACGGGCGCCGTGCCTATGGTGGCGACCCGTCGGTCGTCGGTCGCTCCGTTCGGCGAAGGCGACGGCGAGTACACCATCATCGGCGTCACCCGCCCCGACTTCAAACGGCTTCCTTCCATCGGCATCGAGATCTTCGTCCCGGTCACGATGGTCGCCCAGCTCATGGCCAATTACTGAGAATACGCTCGGTCGCGGGGCGATCAGCCACCTTCGTGCGGGCCCGTCTCGCCAGCGGCGTCACCCTGCCGGCGGTGCGCGCGTCACTCGGGCGTTCAGCACTCGGCTGCGAGCAGCGGGTGACCGGATGGGAGGGCGTCATGAGCTTTCCGTCCTCCCCGCGCGACGTGATCCTCTTTCCCCATCGACCGCCTTCTGCGCCCGGTCGCCGTCGTCACGATGGGCGTGGTGGGGATGGTCCTCCTGATCGCCTGCGCCAACGGCCTGGCCTCCTCCTCGCCCGGGCCGTCGATCGCCGCAAGGAGGTGGCCATCCGGCTCGCCATCGGCGCCAGTCAACAACGCCTGTCTTCCAGCTCCTCATCGAAACGCCACTGCTGGCGATGATGGGAGGCGTTGCCGGTCTCGTGCTCGGCAGCGCCATCCTAAGAAGCGTGCTGGCCGCCGATCTCCCCCTCCCGCTCCGGAAGGCATCGACCTACACTCTCGACGTCCGCGTCCTCTACGCCTTCCTGCTGGCCGTCTCGCTCCTGGCCGGCATCGCTGGCTGGGACTCTGCCCGCGCTGCAAACCACTGCCGGCCTCGGGCTCTGGCATCGGTCATTCGCGAGAAGGGACAAGCGGCGAGGCACTCGAAGCCGGTGCGCCGCGCCCTCGTCATCGGGCAGTTGGCGGTCTCCGGTCGTCCTACTCACAGCGGGCCGGGCTCTTCGTGCGCGGCGTGCGCGCCGTGCGCAACGTCGACCCGGGCGGTCGTGCCCGCGCCCTGCTCTGGCTCAGCCCCTCCAGCCAAAGCCCCGCCGGGCAGAATCGCATGGACCTCCTCGCCACACGCCGTGCCGTTCCGGGCGTACGTATGGGGACACACTCAACAGCATACACCTCAACCTGCTAAGCATCAGCAGCACGGCCATCAACGTTGATGGCGTCAACCACCGGGCGGGGTGACCCACGCCATCGATCGGGCCGCCATCGACTTACCGGCTTCATCGCCGCCATGGGTATGCAGCTGACGAGCGGGCGCAGCTTCACCGCCGCCGACGCCGATACCTCGCGCCGGAAGTCGCGATCGTGAACGAGGCCTTTGTCGGAAGTTCTGGCCCGGCACCGGACGCCGTCGACCGCCGCTTTCCGCGGACGCGATGACCTCGAGACGGAAGTCGTCGGGGTGGTCAACACCGCCCACATCCGCACCACGGCCGGACCGCCCCACCGTCTACCCCTGCCGCTGCGGAGAACTCCGAGGTGTGGATGATCATCCGCCGACTGCGCCCGACGCCGATGCACCGACGTCACGCGCCACGGGCGTCCTGCGCGACCCGTCGAAAATCCCGATGCCATGGTCATCGAGGCGCGCGCTATGGCCGCCACATCGACATCATGTCGCTCCGCTGGCGTTGGGCGCCAACGCGCTCTCAGTCGCCGCCGTCGTCGCCCTCTCATGCCCAGCATTGGTACTGGACGGCACCGTCTCCTATTCCGTCGCCCAGCGCTCGCGCGAGGTCGGCATCCGCCTCTCCCTCAGCGCCACCGCCGGCGGCGTCGTGCGGTTGCTCTCCTGGGACGGCGTGCGGCTCCGGTGATTATTGGGGCGGCCTGCGGTGTTGCACTCGGCGTGTTGTTCGGGCGGACGAGTCGAGGGTTGCTGTACGACACCAACGCGCTCGATCCGATCGCCCTCGCGTCCGTCCCGCTGGTGCTCATCGTGGTGGCGGGCATTGCCGCCTATCTCTCCCGGCGCGACGGGCGGGGCGGATCGATCCGGTGGTGGCGATCAAGGCGGGAGGGGGAGGCGCTCGGGCGCGCAGGCGACGAAACGCATCCTGCATCTCAAGCCAACAGCGTCGGCGCGATACCGGCCCGCGCGGCCTCGTCGGGCCAGGTCGTCATCGCCGCCTCGACGTCTTCCGGGATCTGCGCGCCCCCGCCGCTCCCCACACGGGCCCCCCACCGCCGACAGGTAGTAACGCGTGGAGGCCGTCGTCCTTGCCGCGCTCCGTCATCTGGTGCGAGAACGATGCCCACTGTCCCCCACCGCCGATCACATCGTACGCCGGCGCCAACGCCCACACCCCGTCGGGCCGCACGGCGAAAGGCGGATTCTGCTGTAACGCAATCGTCCTGGTTGCGCGCCGCCAGGTTGAAGACCATCCGGCGAAACGCCTGGTCGACGGCCGGTTGCCCTAGGCGCAACTGGCGGAGCGGCCTCGGAAGGTCCAAGCGCGTGTTAGGCGGCACGCGGACGGTCATGGGCCTCTGCGGTTACCTCAGCTCGGCTTGACCTCGTTGACAACTACATCCCAGTGCTCCTCAAGCAGACCAAACCTGGCGGCCTCCTCCGAGTCGAAGAGCGCCTTGTCGCGATAGAGGCGCTCCCGTGCCACGGCCCACAAGCGATCCCATTCCGGATCGGCGATCGCGGCGCTCGCGTCGCGAAACACAATTGTCACTCGAAGGTCCCATCGCGGTGCACCCGCGAGATGGGTGAATGGTTCGTCAACGCGGATACTCCGAATGAAACCCAGCGACTGCATCTCCCGAAGTAACGGCGCGTGGTTCTTGGCGTAGAGTCGTTTGAACTCCTCCCCGGCCCCCCACTTGATCCGGTAGTAATACTCCATCGTGACCGGAGCCTGTACGGCCACAACCGGGGCTGTTGGCTGTGCCTGCGCGCGACGATCGCTGGCAAGGGGCCCGAGGCCGACGACGAGAGGATCAAGACAGGCGCATGAGAACTCCGGGTAAGAGGCGGAAGATGCTTGGCTATAGTC
>JADKAQ010000050.1 GCA_016719105.1 Gemmatimonadota bacterium
GTGGTGGCGACGGTCGCGGTGGCGATCGTCGCGAAGGCGGCGGTGGTCGCGATTGGTCTACCGGACTGGATCCCCCCGGGCGCGGTCGGCTTGATGCCCTCGTTTTGCCGGTGCTGTTGTTGACGGGCCATGCTGCTTGGTCGCGCGGCGCAGTGCGCGCGCCACGCCGACGCCCACACGCCCGGCGGGACGATGGTGGGCCGCGGCCCCGTCGGGGACGCTGGCGACGATGGCGCTCAAGGCCAATCCGCACCTGTCATGGCGCCGCAACCTGCGCTACGGCATGGTCACCATGGGCAGCTTCGTGCTGCTGGTGATCGGCTACATGGTCACCCGACAGATGGGGATCGGCCTCATGGCGTCGTTCTTCGCGAGCGGGGACGCCTGCGGCGCAGGACAAGGTCTTGCTGGCCGACTTCACCACGACCGGTGGCGACTCGACGCTCGCGCCGATCGTGCAGGCGGCGGTGCGCGCCGCGATGTCGCAATCGCGCGCGGTGACGGTGTTGAGCCCGTCGGATGTGGCGGCAGAGCTCGTGCGGATGCAGCGCCCCGACAGCACGCCGTTCGATCCGGCCACCGGCGTGGCCGTCGCGACGCGCATCGGCGCGAAGGCGATCCTCGGCGGCCGACTCGCCGCGGCTGGCCCTGGGTACCTCGTCTCGCTCGAGCTGACCTCGACGGCGCAGGGGACGGTGCTCGCCTCTCATCAGGAACGGCCGACGGTAGTGAAGACCCTGAATGTCACCGTGGTCGACGATCTCACCAAGAAGTTGCGCGGCAAGCCATGCCGAGTCGCTCAAGGAAGTGCAGAACGCCGTCCCGCCTGAGCGCGCCACGACCGCCAACCTCGAGGCGCTCCGCAAGTACGACTGAGGCGATTCGCGCCAACGATGTCGAGGGTGACTACGATCGCGCGAAAGTCGTGCTGTTCTGCTAGGCGATCGCGTCTCGATTTCCGACCTTCGCGCTCGCTTCATCGCAAGCCCAACGCCGCACTCAACAACCTTCGGGCGCCCTGCAGATCGCCCGCGACTCGGCGCTGGAGGGCGCGGCGCGTTTCGTTGACCGTCCCCCGCCGGTCGAGAAGAACCTGATCCTCGCCGGCGCGGTCAACCAGCTGCACAGCACTCTGGGTGATCGCGGCAAGGCGCCAGCCGCGTATTCGGCCGCCGTCGCGATCGATCTCCACTCCAGACCGCCTCGCTCAATCAGCCTGCCGTCTCTTACGCGAGTCGTGAGCAATACGACAGCGCGCTCAAGTATGCCGGAGTGGCAGTTCCGTCAGGTTCCCAATGTCCGCAACGCCGCCACAAGGTGGGTAACTCGTTGCTGGATTCCGTCGGCCGCTACGACGACGCGGCGCGGTTCCTCGATTCGGTGCGGGAAGGCTGCCTTCGCAGGCGCGAACGGAGGGGAGCTTTGGCGACCGCAGTTGCCTTCGCTGCGTACCTGCGCGGCGACATCGACTGCGCGCACGCGGGTCATTGATGCGGTCACCAAGTCGCCGTCGGTTCCGGAGCAGACTCTGGCGGAGGGAATCCGCGCCGACTTCCGTCGATGACGCTTCGGCAAGTTCGCCAAGTTCCGCTACCGCGGCCGACCGTGCATCGACTTCTCCTCGTCGGAACGCGCGGGACGTCGATCACGCGACGGGGACTCTCTCCGTGCCGCGCGGGCGTCGGACATCCAGGATCCGCCAGCGGCTACCGCAGGCGGTCGCACAGCTCGACAAGATCGTCGCCGGCCGCAGTGGGCCGGGATTCCGGCGGCGGATCGCCCCTGGTCCTCACCCGCCCGCTCTACGCCGCACGCAGGTGTCCCCGCGCGGCGGCCGGGCGCTGATCGCGCAAGCTGCCTGGTCGATCGATCCCCAACGCAGCGACGTCGCGGTCGCTGCAGGCTGGCCTCGTCTGGATCGACGCCGAGTTGTTGCTGGCCGAGGGGAAGACCAGGGAAGCGATTGCCCGATTCCGTGCCGCGATGACGGGCAGCGATGTGGCGCGTCATCAGGGTTGACTGCCACCGCGCCTATTTTCCGCATCGCGCGCAGCTTGACAAGGCTGGCAGTTCGATTCGGCGATGGCCTCTATTACGAGCGCTATCTGGCGATCGAACCCGCCGCCGTGGCGCCGGGGCGGCCCGAACGACCCCATCGCCTTGGCGGCAACGACAGAAGCGCCTCGGAGAACTCTACGACGCTGGGCAAGGGCGAGCGCACCAGCGCCATCAAGCGACTTGGCGACGCTCTCTGTCACCCAGTGGAAGGATGCCGACGTCGAGTTGCAGCCGACGGTGGCCAGCGTGAAGAAGCGGTTGACGGAGCTCAGGGGGATGGAAGGGAAGCAGGAGCCGAGAAGCGAGAGCGAGGTCCCCGATTTCGCGCTGGCTACGCCGTCGCTTCGCTCAGGATGACAACCATCGATCATCGATCATCGATCATCCATCATCCATTATCCCGCTGTTTCTCGCTTCTCGCCTCGCTTCTCGCTTCGCTGTTCGCCCCTCACCGTACCCGCAACACCATCCATCGCACCGACCCACCCACCGTCGACGTCGCGACATAGCCCCACCGGTCGCCGCATCATCAATCTGAAGACGCCGCTGTTGCCCGATGGCGACGTCTTCAGGGTGGTCGCGCCGCCCCTGCGGACACTCCCGCCGACGGCGTGACGCTGTTGCGCACGTAGAGCCCGTTGAACTCGCGGGCTGCGGTCCGGCTGGTCAGATCCTGAAAGCGTGGATTGCTGGTAAGGTCATCGGCAGCCTGCGCCATCGTCCATTCGAGCAGGGCATCGGCCGGATGCCACGATGGTCCGAAGCGCGTGCGCGCATCCGCGGCACCAATCCCTGACCGTACGACGCGCCCCCGGAAACCGATGCCATACCAGCCTCTCGATCGCCCGATCTGCACCTCGCGGAGCGCATCGGTCCAGGTCATCCCGCGTTCCGTCACCAAGCGCTGCGCCAGATAGCGGAAGAACGCTGCCGACCCCTCGATAGCCCAGCGTGAAGAGCCCGACGTTGCCGTTGGCGAAGATGGCGGTCTGCCGGCGCGGGTCGTTCCCGGCGAACGCCTCGAATTGCGTGTTGGCATTCCACGCGATGCTGTGCCGCTCCAGCGCGGTCAGCAGCTCGTGCAGCGCGGCGCTGCCTTCCAGCGACCATGACTGCCCGAACGGTGACTGCCCATTGCGCAACTCGCGGTTCGAGAGGAACTGGTAGGTGTGCGTCGTCTCGTGGACGATGATCGGGTCCACGCCGCCGTCGTTGCAGTTGGCCGGGATGGCGTAGCAATTGGTCGCGTTGAGCAGCATGCTCACGAAGCTGAATGCGCCTTGCGGCACGCTGCCGTCGGTGGTGGTGCGAATCGTGTTGGTGGTGCCGCCCGCCCTCGAACATCACGACCAGTTGCCCCGAACCGGGTGAGGTGACGACGTCGCGGGTGGTGCCGAGCGACTGGCGAAGCGAGGCGAGGTATTGCGTGTCGAGGAAGTCGAGCGTCGCCTCGATACGGGTGAGTGCCGCCGGGGCGAGGAGGGCATCGTCCGCCTGGATGATCGCCGCGACGACCTTCGGGCGCGTCGCGATGATGCGTGCAGTCGTCGCCGGTCGCGCGACGGCGGTCGGCTGGAAGTTGAACGTGGCGCCCACGACCCATGGCGTCGTGCGACAGTAGATGGCCCACGCGGCCGCAGTGGGTGTCGAACCGCAGGCTGCGAAGGGAACATCCATGAACGTGCCGGCCGCCTGCGCGCCACTGGCCAGCAGCGAGACGGCGCGGCCCGACGTGGCCATCGGCGCGAACGGGATTGGGCACCGGTGCCGCGGCCACGAGCCCGGCACCGACACCGTGGCGGGTGGACCGCTCTGATCCCAGCTGCAGCGGTGACATCCCCGGGTGTGGGGACCTCGAACTGCGTCTCCGCCTGACCATGCGACGGTCGTCGACCCAGGCGAGGAGGTAGCGCGCATTGGCGGTGCCGCGGTGTGAGCGCGGAGGCAACCCGCCGCCGTGCTGGTCAGGGCGACGGCCTGCCCGCAGCGAGCGCGAGCGCGCCGGTGCGTGCCCGCGTGTACGGTGTCGTCACCGAATCCGAGGTCCACGTTGGTGGGCGTGAACCGATACGCCACGGTCCGGCTGGTGCACGGCCCGCCGCTCGCGGCCGCGGAAGTCACCAGGCGGAGCGTGGCACTGTCGCTGGTCGTGGCCTTGCTCACGCCGAGCGTGCCGGGAAAGAGCTGGTCGGGCACGACGGTCTGCATCCCGTAGCCCCGGATGGCGAGCGTGTCGCCGGTGCCGAGGGGTGGGGCCCAGCAGGGCCGGCGAGGGCGGTGATCAGCGATCGCGGGGACGACACGCACGATCACCGAATCGGTGAGCCCGTCCGCCGCCACATTGACGACGACTTCGCCCGGTCCCGCCGCGACCAACTGCCGTGCCGCGAGCGACGCCGTGTTGAGCACCGCGCGCTCCGTGAGCCAGCGCCGCTCGGTGCGGACCGTGAGGGTCGGGGTGACGGCTGGCCCGTCACGGGTCACCGTGAACGCAAGGCGTCGTCCCACCGTCGGTGTCGTCAGCAGGGTCGCTGCAAGACGAGGGGTCTCGCCGGGCGGGTGGCGGTGGCGGCGGCGGCGGTGGTGGTGGCGGAGGCGGAGGTGGCGGTGGCGGCGGTGGCGGCGTGGTCGGCGACCCTCGACCGCACGCTCCGATGAGGAGGAACAAACCGCAGACCATCAGGCGATCGCGTCATCGGCGACCTCGGCGAGCGCAGGGTGAAGCGGGATGGCAGGCTGAACCCTTCGAGCGCCGACCGTCCAAGCATCGACCGCCTCCCACCCTTCGGCAAGCTGCCCGATCCTGCACCACCGCCGGTCACCAGCGTGACTTCCTCCACTGACCGCACACCTGACGTCGCCGAGCCCCGAAGAGCCGACGACCAGCGCGAGCGCCTTGCGCCCGCGAGATCGCCACGTTGAGCTGATTGGGTGAGAGGAGGAACTGCGGGCCGCGCGGCGCATCGTCGAGCGCGTGCTGGCGCACATCGAGACGATCACCACCGGTGCCTCCTGCCCCTGAACTTGTCGACCGAGCTGATCCGCGCCATGCCACCGAGGCGGGCGCGGAGGGCGCGCACCTGCAGATTGAATGGCGCGACGATCAAAATGTCGTCGAGCGTCATCGGGCGTGGGGCGTTGCCGTGCACCGTCACGGTGCCCTGGAGCAGCGAGGTCACCAGGCTGACGATCACCGCGACCTCTTCGTCGCCCCTGCGTGTTGCCCGCGTGCTCGACCGGGAGGAAGGCGACACCGTGGCTGGTCGTGATCGGCGCGGTGGCCGGGAGCGCGACGTGATTGCCGGCGGTGAGGGCGTGGCTGCCGAGCCGCCCCTCGTAGAACGACTCGGAGATCAGGCGGCAGACGTCGGGGTGCATCCGGAATGAGGTGCCGAGGAGATGCCGAGCTCGTCAGGGATGACGGCGCGATCCTCGAGGAGATAGGCGAGGCACGACTTGCCGCTCTCGCCGGGATGCTCCCCCTGCGTCGGTTGGGCGAGCTGCATCTGGTCGCCCATGAGGATCAGGTTGCGCGCCGACATCCCGCCGCGACGGCGTTGGCGAGCGGAACTTGCCGGGCTTCGTCGATGAAGAGGTAGTCGAGTGCGCCGATCATCTCCGGCCGGCTGAAGAGCCACGCGGTGCCACCGACGACGCAGGGACCCCGCGGTCGCGGTATCGGGGAGCCTTCGCCGAATCGAGCAGCGCACCGCGCCACCACCGCCAGGGGTGGCCGCTCTTCCCACCTTGAGGACGCGCCCGGCGAGGTCGGGGCGCTGCTGCAGCAACTTCTCCAGCACATTGAGGATCACGGCGTGGCCGGTCGCCATCACGACGCGCTTTGCTGTCCGTCGAGCAGCGCCGCGACTGAGCCGGGCCCTGGTCGTCGTCCTTGCCGGCTCGGCGGCCCCTGGATGGCGAGCGTGGTGCCATCCATGGCGCGCGCGGCGCCGATCGCGCCGTCGCTGCCGCTCCCTGCCGCGATCACGCGCCCACCGCCGTGGCCACGCAGTCGCGGGGCTCGGCGGTGGATCAGGTCATCGACTGCCGCTGACGCCGGCGTGCCCTCGTCCCAGCTGCGCACGTAGCGCTCGACCGATTCGGGGATCGGCGTCGGGTTCACGTATTCGTCGGGAATCAGCTGGCAATGCTCGGGGAGCGACCGCCCGGTGCCGACCTTCAGCGTCAGTCGACCGTTGGCCAAGTCCATCGTGTCGATCTTGGTGCTGGTGATGCCATCGCCGAGGACACGGCGGAGCCCGCGTAGCAGTGGGTGTCCTGTTCCGGATCGAAGGCATATTCGTAGACCGTCGACTTCTTCTCGGGCCAGGGCGCGCGCGCGGTCCGCGTGACACCGGCGAGGCAGTCCGCATCGGCGTGGAGCTCCAGCTCCGAGAGCGTCTGCCGTTCGAAGAAGCGCCACCACAGTGGCTTGGCGTCGCGGCGGTGATACTCCAGCAGCCAGCCCAGCAGCTCGGTCACACGCCGCTCTCTCCGAATCCGGCGGGAGCGCCGCCGCGCGCTCGGCCAGGGCGGCCGCGTAGAGCTCGACCTCCTTCGGCACGCGATTGCTGATGGGTTCGGTCGGGGCGTCGGGGCGGGGAAGCCACGACAGCCTGGCCTCCTGCTGCCGCGCCAGCAGCCAATCGCGGAGCGGGACCATCGATTCGCAGTCGACGCGATTGTAGTCGCGGATGGCCGAGAGGATCAGCGACGGCCGGGCCACCGCCGCCGGCTCTCGCCACTCTCGATCCATCGCTGGTACTCCACGACGGAGCCGCCGGCGCTGGTGATCGCCTCGGTCCGCGGCGGCATGTAGAGATGCTCGATCTCCTTTGAGCGAATAGCTCGGCGTTCCGATCACCATCCCCTGTCGCACCACGGTGTGCGCGTCGCGTACTTGGCGTGCCAAGCGCGAGAAGGCGCCCGTCAGGCGGCATAGTGAGATGTGCATCGTCGGGTCCTGCTTGAACCGCCCCACGCCCAGTCGATGAAGCCCTCGAAGGCGACGCGCTCCTCCGGTTCGTCGTGCGCCCACCAATCGTCGAAGGCGAGCTTGCCGTCCGTCGCGATCGTCGTGGCGCCGATGAGATAATCGAGCCCGCGTTCCGCGTAGGGAAAGCCCTCGAGATCGAGGAAAATGTCGAGCCGGGACGGTGGCGGCAGCAGGTCGAGGCCGCGGCGGGGCTGTTCCGCGTCGAGCGGGCGCAGTGACCAGGCAATGGTGCCGGTGGTGCGCGTGGCGACCTGCAGCCTTGCCTGCTCGCGGATCGCCGCGAGTGACGCCGGCGAGATCCGCGGGATGGTCGCATCGGGTGCGGGGTCGCCAGCTCTTCGACCGTGTCCACCGCGGCCGCGCGCAGCCGAATGATCTGGCTGCGGCTGATGCCGGCGATCAGCGAGAGATCATCGACGTCGGGGTGAGCATCTGGAGTGCCGCCTCGCTCCACCGGCCGGGTGCGGTCGAGGCGGATCGGCGTAGCGTGTCGGTGTCCCACGATGCCTGGAAGCGCTCGAACGACTGCTTCAGGCGCCGGTAGTAGTGGATGACGTCGGCGGTGCGGAAAGTGGCCTCGCTGCCATCGCCCAGAATGAAGCCGAAGCGATCGGGCGC